>JAOQAL010000448.1 GCA_025963615.1 Chitinophagaceae bacterium
AGCTTTCCAGCATGTCCTGATAGGCCGCCTCCCGGTCCGGTATAAATTTATGGGCGACACCGCGGTTGACGAGCCACCAGGCGCGGCTCTTAGAGAGTGCTGTATTTTTTACTTCTTCCCATGCTTCCGTAAAAAGTTCGATAGCATACTTAATCTTAACTTTTACACTTTCACTCACCTGTTCCGACAAAACCTCATAAGGGTTCATTTGTGATTGCAAGATGCTGGTAGCGAGAGTTGCCTTGTTATCGAATGTATTTATAGGTGAATTGTCCAATGCAATCTGGGCCCATTTATTGGCTTCCGAATATTGTTTATGTGCAGCTGCGGCCTGGGCAAGGCCATTTGCAACCTCAACGTCCTTCTTAACCTCATCCGGAATTTTACTGAGGAGCTCCTGATACGGGATCGTTTCTTTGTTCAGCATTACGTAGGCATACCAGCTATCCGTATTCAGCGGCTCCATATCCCATGCCCGTTTGATGCATTCTTCCGCGTGGGGCCGATCCTTTTTAAGGATATAACCAAGCGCACCAATTCCTAAAGATTTTAAGGTGTCATTTTCATGAGAAAAGGCTTCAATAAACAAATTTCCTGCTTTTTCCTGCTGATCCAGTTCCAAACAAATAATTCCCATGTTAGCCAGAGTCCGATAGCGGTCATGCTGGGACATGCTGTCCCAGTCCCGGCTTTTCAAACGTTCCAGCGCGATCAGCGCCCCTTCTTGCTGTTTGGAAGAGCGAAGTTCCATAATACTATCTATTTCGGCGGAGAAATCGGTCGTATTTTTCCCTGAGATAGTGTCCAGACGTGCCGCTATATTGGCCATGCTGTTAAGCATTTCTTCGTTTACAGACATCTGCTTTTGGTCATTCACCAACAGCTGTTTGGTATTATCAAGTGTTTCAGATACCTGCTCCCACATCCGCCTCATTTCC
The DNA here is from genome assembly GCA_025963615.1 of Chitinophagaceae bacterium. Lineage (GTDB taxonomy): Bacteria > Bacteroidota > Bacteroidia > Chitinophagales > Chitinophagaceae > JAFDYH01. Next base: position 939 of record JAOQAL010000448.1, read on the forward strand.
ATGTTGAACATTTCATCAATCATTGAAGGAGTATAATCAGATGGATTAATTACTCCAAGAAATTTTTCTTCGTGGTTCTTTTTGACCTCCTTCAGCCTATCAACCGTGTATTCATCAACATCATCAGTTTCGATATGATGAGGATAGCAAAGGATAAGCAGGTTCTCCTGTTGCCGGCGTTCTTCGGGCGTCATGTTTACATTTGCCCGCTCCCCACCGTCTGAAGCCGCCGCAATATGACATACCTGGCCGATGAATTTGTTTTGCTTGTTAAACAACCTTTGCGGGCAATCCGGAAAGGCGCACTGATTGCCTGACAAAGCAAACAATCGGTTTAAGGTCTCTTTAGTAGGAACAAGTCTTTTCGCCATTTTTTGCGCATTCATGTTTTTAGCGTGCATGCATGGCTTATAAAGCAGGCAAACAGCGACATTACAAAAATACTCAATTAATTACCCGCTATTCGACAGAATGGAGTTATCATGAGGCCTTTTTATAAAAGGTTTAAAATCCAGTTCCATGCGGCTATTTTCCAATTTGCCATTTTAACACATCTTTGGTTGCGCCACCTCTTTTTTTGAAAATAGTCATAAAAGTTTAAAGCGACAGTTTCAGGGATATTCTTTTGGGAAAAATAAATGAGCACATGCTTTTTTAAAGGTGGGACGGATGTTCCCATTCCCTCCATATCAGTTCTCATTTTTAGTTACTTTATTTTCTTCAAAAAGCTTATGGACGTCATCAGGGTCGTAATAAATATTACCGCCGATGCGTGTAAAAGCTAATAAACCGCATTCGCGTATGGTTTGCAGCTTGCCTGGTGATATGCCGATCATTTTCCTGACTTCCGATGATTTCAGCCATTTTTTAGGCCCGGTATTTTGCTTAAAGATCTGTTTAAACGAGTCCAGGATTTGTTTTTTGAACTCTTCGAGGTCGGCTACGGTCACCAGCTGATTATGTGGGTCAGTTGGCATAAGAAAAAATTAAGGATGTGCGACTTTCCTGATACCGGCATTAGGTTGGGTAATATTTTATTGGAAAGCCATTGGAGCGCTCGGCCCCCTATCGGCCCCTCTTGGGGCGCTCTGTAGAATTTTCCTGATTTTGCAGGCGAATATTATTTTCTATAAATTCCGGTAATCCGGACTCAGATAATGGAGTAACCTTGGCTGTTAATGTTTCTTGGATGGGATGCTCGGCCAATAGATCTGTTTGGCCTATTCCAAGTTCCCGTGCCACAGCTACAGGGTCAAGCTTTAACTCGTAGGGAATTTCAAGAACGACAACATTTTCCGGTAATTCTGTGATATTCTCCTCTGGAATAAAAATTTCATGGGTTACAGTTTGATAGAAGCACAAATAGGTTTGGCCGGATTCGTCCATTTCTAAATCGTTAAAGCTGATATACTTCCAGGGCTCTTCGGTTTCCCTCATTTGCTTTAACCGCCAATCTACGGTGAAATCCGTACCGGCCAGATCTATATGCGGTAAAACGCCTGATAAGCGTAATGCAACATTTTTGTCTCCTAAGTAAAATCCCCAGATTTGCGCCTGGCTGCGCCTGTTCATATCATCCTGTATATCTTTAGGTATTTTAGAAGGTGAATCAATAATTGTCGCTGGTATAGCTACGGAAAAAATACGATCCGCTAATGCATCCGGGCCACGAAGATCTATCGCCGGTTTAAAAGTGATAGTGTCAAAATCAAAGAAATAAAAACCGTTATTAAATTTTAGTTCATCGAATGAAATGATCTTTTCAGGATCATTAAACCTTATCAATTGTCGCTTGTAAGGATCGATGATAAATGGCACATCGCGAATAACTACTATCGGCAATTTTTCAATGGCCGTTTGTTGCTCATTTTGTTTTTTGTCCCATTCCGCGATCAGGGATTTTAAAAAGTTGGCGGCGATATATTCATCTCTACTTGCATAAAGG
>JAOQAL010000449.1 GCA_025963615.1 Chitinophagaceae bacterium
GAATGATGCAGTGGTTCAGGCTCGAAGAAAGATATCGCAGAAAGATCTTGAACGATTCCACCCTTGCTCATAGTTATAATTTTAATTTCAGGCTTCGCTATAATATATGGTATGATATCCCGTTGAGTAAAAAAGGCATTGTTCCAAAGAGCTTATCGTTCGTGGTAAATGAGGAGGTGCATGTAAATTTTGGTAAAGAGATCGTCAACAATTATTTTGATCAGAACCGTTTTTTTATAGGCTTCGCCTATCACACCAATAAATCCGATAACCTGCAACTGGGATATATGAATGTGTTTCAGCAACTGGCTGCCGGTAATCAATACAAGAGTATTCATGCCGCCCGGATATTTTATTTTCACAATCTCGACCTGAGAAAGAAATAAATTTAATCAGTGGTTACAGAGCAGGATTTATTTTTCCGAATAAGAAAGCCACCAAGAAATAAATCTCTTACCCATCTCCCTGTGCCTCCGTGTCCCAGAATCTCCGTGGTTCAAAACCGGTAAATAGAATGGCTATAGTTGAATAATTTTTTTTGAAACACAGAGCCACCAAGGCACAGAGTCACGGAGAAAAAATCCCATTCCTGTGAGCCTCTGCGTCTCCCTGCCTCCGTGGTTCAAAAATCAGTGCAGCCAATTCGAAATCAGCGAAGTAATTTTTTCTGTTTCTACCATAAACCCATCATGTCCGTAGGTAGAATCAATTTTAACAAACATGGTATCATGTATATGGTCCGCGAGAAATTGTTGTTGTTCAATCGGGCAAAGAATATCGTTGGTTATACCGATCAATAATGTTCTTTGCGTAATGGTTCGTAAAATTTCTTCGATCGTGGTATCACGCCCCCGGGCAATATTGTGACTATCCATCGATTTGGTAAGTAGCCAATAACAATAGGCATTAAACCGCTTGGCTAATTTATCACCCTGGTAGTTTATATAGGAAGAGGCTTTAAAATTGTCAAACTTTTCTATATCCGGATCAGTTTGGTTTTGCACCATGATATTATAACTCCGATAGGTAAGCATGCCAATGGCCCGGGCGGCTTTTAACCCCTTACTGCCGGCCGACGGGGTATGATCCTGCCAGCTATGATCCGCTTCAATAGCCAGGCGTTGTGCTGTATGAATAGCGATACCCCAGGCACTTTCTGCAGGTGAGGTCGCCAGTAATATCAGGTTAAGGGTTATATCCTTTTCCATAACACACCATTCCAAAGCCTGGTAACCGCCCATGCTGCCACCAATAAGTAAATGAATCTTATCGATTCCGAGATGCTTACGCAATAGTATATGAGCTTTCACCATATCCCGGATAGTAGGGAAGGGGAAATGGCTATAATAAGGTTGCCCCGTTCCTGGATCGTTGCTTAACGGCCCCGTAGTGCCATAACAGGAACCTAAAATGTTCGCGCAAACGATGAAGTGTTTATCGGGATTAATGATACAACCGGCGCCAACCATGCCGGGCCACCATTCTACAGCGTTGGAATTAGCAGTAAGGTGATGGCAAACCCATACCACATTGCTTTTGTCCGCATTGAGCTTTCCGAATACATGATAGGCAATTGAAATTTCCGGCAAAACAATGCCGTTTTCAAACTGAAAGGGTTCCTTGTGGTTGTAGAGATGCATCAATAATGAATAATAAGAAAACGCAAAGTAAAGGGTTGTGTGAATTACATTTGCAAAAACTTAAATGAATCGGGCCAGATCCAAACAACTGTTGGTTTTCAGCCTTTTAATTTAAATATTTATTCCCATGGAACAGCATCCGCTTACAAAAGTCATACGGACAAGAGTTGAACAAACCAATGAAATGGAACATTCGTCCCCAATCTTTCTTACTAGCAGTTTTTGTTTTGATAATGCAGAAGATATGCGGGCTGCTTTTGCCGACGAAACAGATGCCAATATCTATAGCCGCTTCAGTAATCCTACCGTCCAGGAATTTACTGACCGGGTAGTGGCGCTGGAAGGAGCTGAAGATGGATATGCGACTGCGTCAGGCATGAGTGCTGTATTTGCATCCTTTATGGCCTTATTAAAAAGTGGAGATCACCTCATTTCCTGCAATGCTATATTCGGCAGTACCCATACCGTCATTACAAAGATACTTCCGGCGTATGGAATTGAGCATACTTATGTCGATGCGTCGAAACCGGAAGAGTGGGATCAAGCGGTAAGACCAAATACAAAAATGCTTTATCTCGAAACACCAACCAACCCGGGGCTTGATATTATTGACCTTGAAAAGGCGGGCCTTTTTACAAAAAAGCATAAGATCATTTTCAATGTTGACAATTGCTTTGCCACGCCGGTAAACCAGCGACCAATTGAATTTGGGGCTGATATTGTTGTGCATTCCGCCACTAAATGGATGGACGGACAAGGCAGGGTTTTAGGTGGAGTGGTAGTCGGCAAAAGTGAATACATCCATGATATCTATATGTTTTGTCGCAGCACAGGGCCTGCATTATCGCCTTTTAACGGGTGGG
>JAOQAL010000452.1 GCA_025963615.1 Chitinophagaceae bacterium
TATTAAACAATCTCAGAAGGAACAAAAAGGCTTCATATTTATCCCAGACATAAGTGGATTCACGAATTTTGTAAACAATGTCGAGCTTGCTCATAGCCGTCACGTTATAAAGGAACTGCTGGAAGTTATTCTTGATTCCAATCAGATGGAGTTAAAGGTATCTGAAGTAGAAGGTGACGCAATACTTTTTTATCGTTTTGGGGAAATACCTGATCTTGAAGTTGTGTATGCCCAGGTCGAAAAAATGTTTTTCCTATTTCACAAACACCTTCAGATATATGAAAGTCGACGAACCTGTCATTGCAATGCCTGTATCTCCGCGATTAATCTATCGTTAAAAATTATATCCCATTATGGCGAGTTTGGAGAATATAAAATTGGTGTCTTTAATAAGCTGATTGGAAAGGCTATTATTATTGCGCACCAACTTTTAAAGAACGATATTCCCAGTCATGAATATTGGTTAATCTCTAGCAGTTTATCGGAAAAACTACCAAAGGTATTTAAGCCCTGGATGCAATGGCAGTATGGAAATAAGAAAGTAGATCAACACGAAGTGCTTTTTCATTTCACTCAGCTAAGTCAATTAAAAAAGAATGAGTTAACCAGAAGAGAATGAATTAATAAAATTAAAACCAGGACTTTATCTGTTTATCTGAATCTGTTTCTTGCTTACTTAAAATCAAAACAGCCTCTCCACTTGCAAGCAATAGCCTTTAGTTCGATCTTCCTTTTGGGATGGCAGCGAAGTGATTTGCTTAGGCAGAAATGACAGGTCTTTTCAATTCGTCTGTTGCTTCTCATAATTTGCCGCTATTAGATAGGGGCAGTAACTGTATGTGGCAAAACTTTGCCAATCCAAATCAAAATAATTTTGTTACCTTAATAAAACTTGCAGCAGCTTATTCACCATCAATCCATATAGTATGTGTCAAAATCACGGCGTCGCTTATATCAAACCCGGTGAGGTTGAAGTTCAGCCAATCGATTATCCCAAACTCGCAATCGGCGACAGGAAATGCGAGCACGGCGTTATCCTTAAAATTGTTTCTACCAATATTTGTGGCAGCGATCAGCACATGGTCCGCGGACGTACAACGGCTCCTTCGGGCCTGATACTCGGCCATGAAATCACAGGTGTAGTAATAGAAGCGGGGCGTGATGTGGAATTCATCAAAGTGGGAGACCTGGTGTCTGTTCCATTTAATATCGCCTGTGGCAGATGCAGAAATTGTAAAGCCGGGCAAACAGGGATCTGTCTGAATGTAAACCCGTCACGTCCCGGCGCAGCATATGGATATGTGGATATGGGAGGATGGGTAGGAGGCCAGGCCGAATATGTAATGGTTCCTTATGCAGATTTTAACCTGCTGAAATTCCCCGATAAGGACCAGGCCATGGCCAAGATCAAAGACCTCACGCTGCTTTCCGATATTTTTCCGACAGGTTTTCATGGGGCGGTTTCAGCAGGTGTAGGACCTGGTTCGACAGTTTATGTAGCGGGAGCAGGTCCGGTGGGCCTTGCCTGCGCGGCTTCCTGTCATTTGCTTGGGGCGGCGGTGGTGATCGTTGGAGATATGATCACGGAGAGGCTCGAACAGGCAAAAAGCTTTGGCTGCGAAGTGATTGATCTTCGTAAGGAGGTTCCACTCGAACAGGCCATTGCTGCAATTCTCGGAGTGCCTGAAGTAGACAGCTTTGTGGATTGCGTAGGATTCGAAGCAAGAGGACATGGTAATAACGCTTCAGTGGAACAACCAGCCACTGTATTGAATACTGCAATGGCGGTAACCAGGGCTGGTGGGGCTATTGGAATTCCCGGACTTTATGTTACAGGAGATCCCGGTGCCGCTGATGCAGCCGCAAAAGAAGGAAGCCTCAGCATACGTATTGGATTGGGCTGGGCAAGATCACATTCCTTTTATACCGGTCAGTGTCCTGTTATGAAATATCACCGGCAATTGATGTATGCTATACTTTATGATAAAATTCAGATTGCAAAAGCTGTTAATGTTACCGTGATCAGCCTGAAGGAGGCGCCAAAAGGATACCAGGATTTCGACAAAGGAGCCGCGAAAAAATTTGTGATCGATCCGCATGGAATGATCTTGAATTGAGCAAGTAATTAAGGCCCTTGATTTTTATGACAAAATAAAATAAATAAAAACCTTTGGGCCACTTAAAATTAGAGTTTTGAGGTTTTTAGTAATTCCAGGGAAACGGATTAATATATTCAATCGGCGATACAAAGCCCTGCGATTGATGGGGCCGTGAACAGTTATAAAGCTGTTGTCAATCTCCGATTAGCTTGTTAAACGTAGCAAATTCACCTGTGCACGTTCAATGTCCGCTTTGTTCACATATCTCGTCAGTTTTGCCCGCTTTATATAATATAAAAAAGGAGGGTTCACTAAACATACGCCGTTCCAATAAAATTTTTATTTTTTGAATTTTGTTACCTGCAATATTTTTTTACTATTGCTAATCTTTAAAATATAAATACCGGCAGCGAGCGTTTGCACCGGTATTTCAATGCGACCGTTGCTAACAGGAATATTTTTAGTATAATATGTTTTGCCATTCAGATCGGCAACTGTCAATAGGATATTTTTTTCAAGTGTATTGACCGGTTGTACAAACAGCGTGGTACTGGTAACGGGATTGGGGAACACCAGGAAGTTGTCCATATTGCCGGAAGCTTTCGCAAGGATAGCCAAAGTAGATGAATAGGTGTACCTGCCATCTTTATCCCGCATTTTCAAACGGTAGAGATAATTTTTACCCGCCTCCACTTGCTGATCGGTATAACTATAATCACCGCTACCGGGTTTTGAAGGAACGGTGCCGACCGCCGTGAAATTATTGCTGGTTGTGCTGCGCTCTATATCAAAGCCATCTGTATTTATTTCATCTTCAGTTTCCCATTGCAGCGACACCCCGTTACCTGTTGCCTTGCCACTGAAAGAAACCAATGTCAATGGTAATGTCGTACTGGTGAATAAACGAAAATTGTCAATAGCGAGTTCTTCGACAGTAGCGCCGTTCGCAGAACACCTGAATCTCAAGTCAAGTGTTGTTCCTGTTCCGGTGATAGTACCGGTGTATTCTGTAAAAGTCTTGGACAGCGCAGGACCTTCTCCAAATGCTAATTCGTCCCCGGTTGTTTCCTGAGCTAACATGCCATTGAGTGCACTGGTGGAAAAGAAACGTACTGAACTCGTCCAGGGACCGCCGTCAATACGGTACTCAACGATCATGAAGTCGGCTGGTGGTATACTGGCGCCCTCCCAGTTAGTAGGAGATGTGTTATCACAAGCAAACAATCCTTTGAAGCTCAAACCGACTTTTCCGGCAATATTGATGGATGTCCAGGTAATGTCCTGATTGGGGGTTTGCCCGAAATTTGATCCTGTAAGCGCAGCGTCAATGTCTTCCGCTGCCCAGCATTTTGATCCCTGCATGCCACTATAGGCACCATTCTGGAGTAAAACACTGACACCCGGGACCGCATCCGTTCTGAAAAAATAACGGGATGCCGGCGAACCGAAGCTGTTTTGAACCGAAGGTGTCCTTGTACCCGAGCTGGGTGCTCCGGCATCTTCAAAGGTATCGCTCCAGAATTGCGTTTGAGCATAGGAAATACAGGAAAATAACATGGCAATGATCGCTAAGTAAATTATATTCATAGGGAGATTTTAAGTGAACTGTTATTAAAACATTTTGCTGAAAGGTAATATCTTTCTTAATGCCGGCCTTCAGGCACCACAGCTTTATTATCCGGCGGGTACGTGAATAATTCAAGTCTTTAAAAAGACGTTCATCGTCATGACCCTGCTTTCCTAAAAGGTCTACAGCCTGCTGGTTGATATAATGTTTAAATGGCCGTTGGGTTTTGGATCAATCAACTGCCCATACCATGTATTCAATCCATTCTCAAAATGCAGATCGCCCCAGCATAAAATTTCAACCGCACTGAAACGAAGACCAGTTAATATGGAAAACATCGAAGCTCTGTAACAAGATCATCTTCGCAGGGTTCAGCCTGCAGACGCGCTATTTCTTCTTTCCATATTTATAATTGAGATAATTCACAACCGCATCCTTATTAAAGACCAACCGATTTCCGACTTTCATCTTTGAAAATTTCTTGTCTTTTATCAGCCGGAATAGAGTACGTTCACTGAGACTGGTAACAACAGATAGTTCTTTTATATTTACCAGTTCTTTCATGACTCCGGTACTTGTAGTATTACCTGGAGGCTGATGTTGCAGCAGTAAATCTTCTTTTGTTTTCTTAACAGCAGCATCAATCTTGTTCTCCTTCACTCTTTTTTTGTAAGCCCGCTGAGCACATTGAAGAGAACAGTATTTTGTTATAGTTGTCTGTGCAGTGAACACATCACCGCAATGCTGACAAATTTTTTATACGAATATTACTACTCATAACAACAAAAAAATAGTAAAGAAAATGGCCAAAAGTTGCATGATGCTGCTATGCACTGCCTTTTACTGCCATCATTTCACTTTTAAATAAGCTGTTTTGTACCAGATGAGGTTACAAAAAAAGAGGTCCGATTATGGTACAACAAACAA
>JAOQAL010000463.1 GCA_025963615.1 Chitinophagaceae bacterium
GTACCAACCCGCAAAAAATAATATTGACTGATGAGGAAGGACGTAACCTACCCATCCGGCATACTATTCACAGAGCGTCCCAGTCTGTAGAAGTGATTGTGCTGAACCAACTGCAACCCGGTCTCTATATCATCTACATGCAAACAGACAAAAATATTGTCGTCAAACCAATTTTCAAACGATAGGTTTCCAGGTGCCGGGGTCATTAACCTCCGACAGGAAAATGGAGACAGCCTCCTGTTGGTTCTGTAGATGAATGACACCGGTTTAATTCTTTAATTTATTTGCTTCAGAATCGCATTCCCGATCGAACAGTCAAGACATTTCCTGTTATTGCAATATTTATTTTTCAATTCAATCAATGCCTGCGAATCGTAGGCATTTTTATTTTCAATGCCCAGTTGCTGAAAATCGCTGGTGATGGAATTAATCTCAGCGGCCGTTTCCTCCAGCCATTGCAAGGCTTTAAGTTTATATTTATTTTCATGTTGGTAATTTCCGTAGGCAAAAAGAACAGGTACGAGGGTATTTATAACAATATTAGCGATCATAGAGGCACCCAATGTCTTCATTTTAAAGTTCGTGGATTCATCAAATTTATAATGATAATGCCAGTAATCATTTGCTGTAACATGGAACCATTTTTTTATTTCCATGACGGATTCAGCTTCTTTGATCTTAGAAAATAAATGGGCTGATTCATTTACCAGCGCGGCTAACTGGGCAAGACGGATGGTGGGAAAATTGCCCGGCCGCATCCTTAAAAAAAGTACGGGTATATGAGCCTCTTTTAATTGATATTTATTCCGCAGGAACTTATATTCCCGCTGTAATAACCGCGGATAGTCTTCTTCGAAATTATTTTTTAGCAAACCAGCCTGGCCGAATAATAAAGACTCCAGTTGATGAATCTGGTTTTTATGTTTTGCCAGAATATTTACCGGAATAGATCTGGCAATAGATTCGAACGCTGCGGTATTTACGTTCATGCCAAAGTTCCGGGCCAGCAGCCACCAGAATGTTTCCGTCCAATGGTTATTGGATTGCTGAAAAAGTATTTCCACAGCGGCAGCCTTGCGCAATAGCCGTTCAGCCAGCAGCCGTTCCTTCCAGCTGTTCCAGGTAATACCGGCAATCGAATGAATACTTTTCTCACAGGGAATAAAGGAAGGTGCATTCATCAGTTCCTCATACCGCTGCAAAAGCAGCTTGGATACGAGGTTTTGTAGTTCGAATACCGGAATAGTCTGTACTTCCCGCAAAGCAGGATCTATCGATTCATCATCCTGCCATACTACATGCAGGATGACATTGTTATAATTTTTGTCTCCTTCATGATTATGTTTTTTCCAGTCAGAGGTCCGTACATGCAGTTCCACGGTGCCTGCCCAGGTTGTGCTTCCGATTTTAATTTTAGCGTTCAGAAAATCAGGTCCCTGGTTATGATTAATGATGCCCTGGTAAATGACCTGGATGCGTTCTCCTGTTGCGGTAACTAACCCGCTTTTATTGAAGTATTGAAATTGCCAGATGAATTGCAGTAGTTTTTCTGTCATGAATTTTAAGGTTGTCGTGTTTTAAAGTTCAATAGTTTTTTTGATTCTTAAAAACTATTTCGTAGCCAAAACACACAACATAAAATTCTAAAGTTTATTCAGTTCCTGTACAACGCGGGAAACAGGTAATCCCATCACATTGTAAAAATCGCCTATAACTGATTTAATGCCAATAACACCGATCCACTCCTGAATTGCATAAGCCCCGGCCTTATCATACGGTTTGTATTTGTTAACGTAAAACTCAATTTGCGAAATGGTCAGATCATGGAATTCAACTTCTGTGATATCGGAAAACGCAATTTCTTTTTCGTCTTTTATTATTACGACTCCTGTTATCACCTGGTGTTTTTGCCCGGATAAGGCCAGTAAAATACTAATGGCCTCTTCACGATGTACTGGTTTGCCGATGATCGCGTCACCCAGCACGACAATGGTATCCGCTGCCAGTATGATGGTTTCTTTTTGGACTTCCGGTTTAATAGCGTGTGCTTTATTTCTTGCTATGTATATCGGGATTTCCCGGGGTTCTAATCCAAAAGGATAATGCTCGTCGGTTTGTTTAACTAAAATGTCAAATGGCACTTCAGCCCATTCCAGCAGTTGCTTGCGGCGGGGTGATTGGGACGCTAAAATAATTTTCTGCATAATCAAAGATAAAAACGAAAAAAGATCATCGATAAAATTCCGGTCAGCATGATTAGTTTTGAGAGACTGCTAAGCTTGTGAAATTGCTGCGGTGTGGATGCCGGGAATAATTTCAAAAATATATACCCCAGGGGAACAATAATGAAAACCGTGCTGTACAGATTAGGCCACCACCAGCTAAACTGGGATACATAAACCTGCGATATAATTACGAGGGCGAGCAGGACCACCAGCCAGACAGCAACATAAATTTTGGAAGCGTTGATACCCCAAACAATGGGCATAGTTTTGCACCCATACTTACGATCGCCTTCTATGTCTTCTATGTCTTTTATCGCCTCCCGGATCAGGGTGATGATGAACGCAAAAGCGGAATAGAGTAAGCCTAACCGTATGATTTTATGGGAAGCATCCATCCCTTCCGGCGGGACCTGGTTGCTGGTAAATTTTACTTCCACCAGGAATAAGATCATAATGACCCAGGCGGTAAGAAGTGATATCAGGATATTGCCGGAAAGCAGTTTTCTTTTTAAGGAAAGAGAATAAACGAATAAAATAAAAACACAGAACAGGTTGGCCAGGGGGATAAACCAAAAGCCTGTCCGTAAAAAGACATAGAGGCTGAATAACACACCCGCGCCACTGATGATCATGTGCCAGAGCATGGCCCATCGTCGTGACACGACCGCATCGACAACATTTTGTGTTGGTTTATTTACCTGGTCAATATTTATATCGAAGTAATCATTAATAATATACCCGGCCGCGGCAATGAAAACGGAAGCAAGAATGAGGAAGATTAAACTAATTCTTCCGATAGCGGGAGATATGTGGAGTGGATCTAAAATTGCCCGGATGATACATTCATAAAATAAAACCTGCGTTAAAGCAATAAATATGAGATTCGGCAGGCGGATCATTCTTAAAAAAGCTGCTATTAATCTCATAAAGGTTTAATTACAGGATAAAGTTTTTACTATTAAAATAACTAACAGGCATCAACGCGAAGTAAGGGAATGGTTATAAATCCATTTATCCTGGACTTTCAGTACTTTTTCAATTATGTCCCGAACACATCCCCATCCTCCATTTATGGATGAAATATACTTCGACGTTTCCTTTATTTCATTCACCG
>JAOQAL010000476.1 GCA_025963615.1 Chitinophagaceae bacterium
CTGGTCTTCATACCCCGGGTGCGATATATCCACCACATGCAACAGGATATCGGCTTCACGAACTTCATCTAGGGTACTCTTAAAACTTTCCACCAGGTGATGCGGCAGCTTGCGGATAAAACCGACCGTATCGCTTAACAGAAAAGGAGTGGTATCAAAAACAACTTTACCCGTGGTAGTATCCAGCGTAGCGAATAATTTATTCTCCGCGAATACCTCGCGCTTACTCAGCAAATTCATAATCGTTGATTTGCCTACGTTAGTATAACCTACCAAGGCTACCCGGATAAATTCACCGCGGTCTTTGCGTTGGGTGAAAGCCTGCTTGTCAATTTCAGCAAGGCGTTTCCTAAGTAAAGAAATTTTATCACGAACGATACGGCGGTCAGTTTCTATTTCACTTTCGCCCGGACCCCTGGTGCCAATGCCACCACCCAGCCGTTCCAGGTGTTTCCACATGCCCCGCAGCCGGGGAAGTATGTATTGGTATTGTGCCAGTTCCACCTGGGCCTTGGCCTGCGCGGTTTTAGCACGTCTTGCAAAAATGTCCAGTATCAAATCTGAACGGTCAATCGTTTTTATTTCCAGCTCCTTCTCAATATTATTGATTTGAGCGCCGGTTAATTCATCATCAAATATGATAACGCGGATATCCTTGCTTTGAACATATTTTTTTATCTCCTGCAGTTTTCCCTTGCCCACAAAAGTGCGGCTATCCGGGTGCGTAAGTTTCTGAATAAACCGTTTAACGGTAACGGCGCCGGCTGTTTCGGCCAGGAAAGCCAGTTCTTCCAGGTATTCCTGTGCCTGGGTTTCTGTCTGATCCTTGGTTACCAGTGCTACCAGTATCGCTTTTTCTTCCTGCTCAATGCTTTTGCTTTTATCTATCACAGATCAGTAGGGGTTTAAAATAAAAATAGAAACGAAGTTAATGCAGATTTTGTCCGGGAAAAGGGTTGCCTACCTTTGAAAGGTAGGCAACCCTTTTCCTTAATGAAAAAAGGATTTCACAGCAACCCGTAAAATCCTTTCCAATATATATTTAATATTTAAAGTCCACTGATGGTCAGGCCAATCGAATATGGTTTTACATCCGGTCCCAGCCCGGCTTTAAATAAATTGCCGATCTCGTAAGCTCCATAAAGCGAAAAATGGCCATATCCAATTCTTATGGTCGGAACAATACGGGTAGTATTAAAAAACTTTTTACTGGCAAGTTTTTCCGTGTAAGAATTTAGTGTTTGCCCACTGCTGTTTTGCAGGGTCTTACCTTTGGTATGGGCATTTAACAAGGTTCCTACTTTTATTCCGATGGCCGCCTTGAATCCTTTTCCTGGCGTTTCCGGATGGGCACTATACCTCAATTCAATCGGCGCTTCTAACCAGGAGGTCGCCAGTTTATATTTCTTAAAATGTGTAGTATCAGAACGATCCTGGAACACCAATGCGGATGTCTGATCCGTAATGCCTATGTATGTCTTACTGAAAAAAATATGATCCGTACCGATGCCGGCGCCAATAGCCGCGCTAAATTTAGGTGTGGTTTTGAAAGGAAAATCGAGCATGAAATACATATTAAAGGACCGGGGTAAACCGGTGGTATTTATGCCGGCAGGCTTACCGTTCCATCCTGCATAACCCAATTGAATCAGGAAGTGATCATTGGAGCGCCCGGAAAGATCAATGACAGGTTTTTTCTTTTTATCAATCTTAAGGGTATCATTTTGGGCAAATAATGCCGTTACAAATAATACTGAGGCTGTTAGCAGAAATACTTTCTTCATAATAAATAGTAGTGGGCAAAAATATTTTCATCGGGGTTAACAAAAGGTTAAAGAACCTCCTTCTATATAAATAAAAGGAATAATAACAAAAAAGCGGAACCATGTTCCGCTTTGTGGACCCTGCAGGGCACGATCCTGCGACCCCCTGATTATGAGTCAGGTGCTCTAACCAGCTGAGCTAAGGGTCCGTGCTGCAAACGCAGCTAATAAGATATAATAAAGAACTGAAAAATCGGGTTGCTGCTTCTCTTTTTGCTTAAAGAATCGCAAAATTATGAAAATAGAAAAGAATGGTCAATTATTTTATCAGGTCCGGCCTTTTCTCCGTAGATCCCATTGGCGTAAAGATATAGGAAGAGAGCAGGTGCCTTCAATATCAAGCTTTATCCAATGCCCGTTTAATTAATCGCTTTTTGTTCCCGGCAGAGCATACCAAGTGCTTCTCAAACTTGCAGGGTCATGACTCAGCCAGGTATGGGTTCATTGGCGTTTTCTCATTAGCGTTAGGTTAACGTTTAACTTTTATCTCCTCAAAATCAATATAATCTCCTACAGGTTCGTTTTTCTTTTCATTCCCCGTTGATGTATTAGCATTCATGGTGCTGGCCTGTTGGCGGTTCAAATTGTCGTTAGCCTGCTGTTGGACATCGCGAAAACCTCTTCTTATTTTCTGAGTGGCTTTAAAGACAGGCACAAGAAATCCAAATACAAACCTGTACAGGATATATAGCAGGAAACCCAATGAAATAATCTTTAAAAACATAGAATAAAGATACAGAGGAATTGCAAAAATAATTTGTTAACGGCTGTTAAAACAGGTGAATCTACCCCGGATGCCGGTAAACAGGAACCCCGTTTAAACCCCCCCCTTTATTCTGGCTGTTTTTTTGAGAGTTTTTCGGATAATTTTTCAATGCCGATCGTGGCCTTCTCCGCAAGGGTATTTACAATATTTGAAACGGCCTCCTGGAGTTTTTCATTTCCCAGGAAAAA
>JAOQAL010000501.1 GCA_025963615.1 Chitinophagaceae bacterium
AAAACGTTCCGGTTTAAAAACCGCGTATGGTTTACCAAACCGGTGGATGCCCATCGCAATTGCTCTACCTGTTGTGGTAAAGTAACTTTATGGCAACGGGGTGATGACGTGCTCCGGGTAACAGCACGCAAGGATCAATGGGGTGAAATAATGAATACAGAAGAAGGTAAACCTGGCTGGATCTGCAATGAATGCCGTTTTGAAAAAAAGAAAATAAGCGATTGGACCATTGAAGGTGTAACGAAAGTGAGCCGCCATTCCGTGATTTCAGCTAATAAATATATTGATGGAAAGAAACCGCAGGAAACCATCACCCGGGTGATGGGGGGGCATGCGCCTAAATTGCTGATGGATATTCATAACGTAAGTGATGTAAATGATCCGGATATAGATTTAAGTGCGATACCAGGTCCGGCTACAGGAAAAACATTTGCGCCAAAAGCCTTAAAGGAAAGTTCATGAATTGGTGAATAAATCCGGCAAGTTTCGGAAGGTAGGTTGCCGTACCCGGGCGGTGTGAACTGACATTGCGGAAGCCTTCGGGGAGGTGCAAGCACGGTGATAGTAGAACAGGAGTTGACAACATAAAAAATATTTTGATGTTACTTGGAATTTTTTGGGTTATCGTAGAGAAGTTTTTACTGGTGGGATTAATAATTTCCTTATCCATGGTAGTGGCTATGTATGCCACCTATGCGGAAAGGAAAGTAGCCGCTTTTCTACAGGACAGGATAGGCCCTAACCGGGCGGGCATTTTCGGCTTGTTGCAACCGTTAGCAGATGGAGGCAAATTATTTTTTAAAGAAGAAATTATCCCACTTACTTCTTCCAAATTTCTTTTTATCCTCGGCCCCTGTTTATCTATGATCACGGCGCTGCTTACCAGTGCAGTTATTCCGTGGAGCACACCGCTGCATCTATTCGGACAGGATGTGCCGTTGCAGGTAGCGGATATAAATATTGGGATCCTTTACATATTTGGCGTAGTAAGTTTGGGAGTCTATGGCATCATGATTGGTGGATGGGCAAGCAATAATAAATTCTCTCTGCTGGCGGCTGTTCGGGGTGCTTCGCAGATGGTGTCCTATGAATTGCCCATGGGCCTGGCGTTGCTGGGATTATTATTATTCTCGGGTGATCTGAGAATGAGCGTGATTGTACAAAACCAGGTAGAGCACGGCTGGCATATCATTTACCAACCGTTAGGTTTTTTGATATTCTTTGTCTGTGCCCTGGCGGAATGTAACCGGACACCATTTGACATGGCCGAGGCGGAGAATGAATTGAACTTTGGTTACCACCAGGAATATTCTTCCATGAAACTGGGCTTTTATCTTTTTGCCGAATACATCAATATGTTCATCAGCGGTATTGTCATGTCATGTTTATTCTTTGGCGGTTATGATATTCCTTTTGTCCATGAAGCAACCTGGGGATTGCCTCAAAATGTAATGGCTATTGTCGGATTTTGTGTATTAATGGGTAAAGCATTTTTCTTTGTATTTGTTTTTATGTGGATACGCTGGACCATTCCCCGTTTCCGTTATGATCAATTGATGAATTTAGGATGGAAGAAATTAGTACCCCTGGCATTGATCAATATGGTGGTTACGGCCGCTGTGATATTGTGGTTGAAGAAGTGAGAAATGAGCGGCACTGAGAGTGTTTGAGAAAATAGTCCGGGACCAATAAACCGGCAGGCAGAAAGAAATATTCCTGTAAATGAATAGCCTTCCTGCATGTTGTCTTTCAGACTTTCGGTTTTGTTTAAAGAACATAAATATATATTTGCGAAAATTTATAAAATTTCCGCTTTAGCGGATGGCGATTATGCAATTAACAAACAGGGCAAAACCAGTGGACCGAAAGCCAATGACATGGCTTGAAAGTATCTATCTGTGGAATATTGCGAAAGGTATGCTCATTACGATAAAGCACTTTTTTAAAAAGAAGGCTACCATACAATATCCTGAACAAACCAGGACTTTCTCCCAGGTTTTCCGTGGATTGCAGGTATTGAACCGGGATGAAGAAGGCCGGGAAAACTGTACCGCCTGTGGTCTTTGCGCGGTAGCCTGTCCGGCTGAAGCCATCACCATGGAGGCGGCGGAACGTCAACCTGGCGAAGAGCATTTGTATCGGGAAGAAAAATATGCAGCCAAATATGAAATCAATATGCTGCGCTGCATATTCTGTGGTTATTGCGAAGAGGCCTGCCCGAAAGATGCGATTTATTTATCGCAGACTTTTGCACCGGCCAATTACGGAAGACAGGGGTTTATTTATAAAAAAGAGGATTTATTGATACCGGATCCGGTAAAAGATCCGGAAGGATATAAAAAGGCATTGGGTGAAAAGAGAGTGAAGAAGTAGCAATAATTTTTTGAACTTATAAAAGATACAATGCTGCGTCCGCCGAAGAGGGCTAACAGCAGGTTTACAATGAACATCACACATATACTATTCTGGTTTCTTTCAGTTTTAGCGTTGTTCAGCGCTTTAATGGTGATCACCAGCAGGAATCCCATCTACAGTGTACTTTGGCTTATTGTTACTTTCTTTTCCATTTCCGGTCATTATATTTTACTGAACGCCCAGTTTTTAGCCATTGTAAATATTATTGTATATGCCGGTGCGATTATGGTGTTGTTTCTCTTTGTTATCATGCTGATGAATTTGAGTAAAACGGCGGAACCGAAAAAGAACCGCTGGCTGAAATTAGCCGGCGGTCTCGCAGGTGGCTGTTTATTGCTGGTGCTGGTAGCGGCCTTACGGAATACAGAAATCAAAGGTCAGTTAGCACAGGTAAATGAAGGCGATATTGGATTGATAAAAAACCTGGGTAAGGAATTATTCAGCACGTATGTAGTGCCGTTTGAAATAAGCAGTATTTTATTTTTAAGTGCGATGGTGGGCGCGGTGGTGATTGGGAAAAAGGAATAAAGAAAAGTTACGGGCTCCAGGCGGTGCGTTACGGTTAAAAAACTCCGCCGGCAGCTGGCAGCTCATAGCTCAAAGCTTTTTATTATGCCAATAAACTATTACATATTTCTATCTCTTGCATTATTCTGTATTGGAATAGTGGGAGTGCTAACACGCCGTAATGCGATCATTATTTTTATGTGCGTCGAGCTGATGCTGAATGCTGTGAATTTGCTGCTGGTAGCGTTTTCCAAAATGCACCATCTTGCGAAAATAACGGCGGACGCTACAGCGGTAACGGCTGGAACAGACGGACAATTATTCGTGTTCTTTATCATGGTGGTAGCTGCCGCGGAGGTAAGTGTGGGGTTAGCCATAATTGTAATGATGTACCGCAATATTCATTCGGTAGATGTGAATTTTTTAAACCGGTTAAAGCATTGACCTTTTTATTGGTATGACGTTTATAAAATTAGTTACAGGATTTATTGTGTTATGGCCTTTGGCTGGCTTTCTCATAAATGGATTGGGAAGAAAGATCCGTAATAAAAAAATTATTGCGTGGCATGCCTGCGGGCAGATCCTGGCTTCATTTATTTGCAGCCTGATTGCTTTTAATTATGTAAGGGAAAATGGGGTACAGGTTGTCAGTTATTTTGATTTTATAAGTATCGGATCATTAAAAATCCCTTTTGAATTCCAGGTTGACCAGTTGACTTCCATTTTTTTATTAATCATTACAGGAGTCGGATTTCTTATTCATGTGTATTCTGCCTCTTATATGCACGATGAAAAACCGGAGCATTACGGAAGATATTTTTCCTACCTGAATCTTTTTGTGTTTTCAATGTTGCTGCTCGTGCTGGGTGGCAATTTTGTTATCATGTTTATCGGCTGGGAGGGGGTAGGTCTTTGTTCTTATTTATTGATTGGTTTCTGGTTTAAGAAAGATGAATACAATAAGGCGGCTAATAAAGCCTTTTTCATGAACCGCATCGGTGATCTTGCCTTTCTTATTGCTATTTTCTGGCTGATTGCCAAACTGGGAACCGTGTCGTATGCTGAAGTATTTACAGCGGATAATCTCGCCAAACTTTCCGGTACAGATATTACTGCCATAACACTGCT
>JAOQAL010000525.1 GCA_025963615.1 Chitinophagaceae bacterium
GTTTTCCGGGAAGCACCTGAAATTTTACCCGTATATGATCTTTGGCTTTCACCATTGCATCCGCAGTTGCAGAAACTGCATTCTCAAAGCATGATAATATCTGTGAAAGATTTATTTCACTGGCAAAAAACGAATGGAGTGAATATAAGTTACCTGCTCGCTTCCAGCCGGAAACTTGATAAATACATCATGGTGGCCGCTAATGTTCTTCACTGCTTTTTTAAAGGCCTTCCAGTTGCTTTCTCCGCCTGTTGCAGTAACCGGTATTGTGGCAATCAGCTTTCCCATTGTTAAATCATCCAGCCATATTTCCAGGTTTCTTCCGCTTCTTGAAGATGCCACCACCTCCACCTGGGAAGCAGTTCTTTTACCCTTCCCCAATTCCACTCCGGATATCATAAACCATCCACCCTTTGCAGAGATATTAGTGACTGAATTTCTGGATACCTGCTTCACTTTCTCAACACCAAAGTAATTGCTATAACCGACAGCCGGAAGAGATGAGAAACCATCCTTGCAGATAAAAAAATCAAAATCAGCCGGTTTGCCTTCAGCAAACAAACCAACACTCGTTCCAACCCAGGAGTTGTAGTTGGGTTGTACTTTATCAAGACTTACAGCGCTAATAGGAGTTCCTACAACTACCCAATTGTTTCCGTCCCCGCTGGCATAAGCAGTTAATTGGTGTTCTTTTCTTTCAATCTTCAACCAAACGTTATTGCCGAATGGATTGGCAATACTGCCGATAGCTGTATCAAGCTTAAAGATGATTTTTTTACCATTGTTGTATCCGCTATAAAGTTGTACTGTAACCATTTGATTTCCGTTGGTGAGATAAATGCCGGCTTTACCCGCTGTATCGGTAGCATTGAGATTAACCCTTGTAACAGCAGTGTAATAATGGTCGGTTTCTTTTTGAACAAGATGTGCCCGAGCCGTATCAGGCAAAAGACGCATCCAACCTTTCCTGGCAGAAAGAGAATACTGCGTAGCTGCTTTTTTGCTTAAAAAATGCCACGCCAGGTTTAGTGAATCGTTCTCAAAATAATCAGATTGAACACTACGCCACAGTATGCCGGCCTGGGAAAGGGCAGGTCTTTCGATGGGTGCTGCGGTCGGCGCCATTCCCCAGGGTCTGTCACCTTCCCAAATAACCGGGTACAACGCGGTTTGTCGGCCCATGCCATACCAATCATCGTCTCCAACCCTTTCATAGCTCTGCCCGATCGTCCACCAGCTTCCATCTGCGAGTTGAATGGGTGCGGCAATGTGGTTCGGCCGACGGAAACCTACTTTAGTATCTGTAATGGGCTTGAAAAACTCACCGAGCCTTTCCCATTTAGTGGAGTCAGCAGTTAGGGATGTAGCCTTTAGTACATATTGTCCGCCTGAAACGTCACCTGCCGGAAAATAATAGTAGATGCCATTGCGTTTGCACATTACAGGTCCTTCGGCCCAACTGTATTGCAGTTTGGCATTAATCCAGTCGAGATTGATAACGGTGTCCGTTAGTTGCCCGTCCCTTCCAAGAGCCTGCAGGCGGTTTGTTTTCTGACCATTCTTTATCACCATATATGGCTTACCATCATCGTCGACGAAAATGGAATTATCGTAGCCGAGCGGTCCTGTTTTGGGATTGCCTTTTACCTGCACCGGGTCCGACCAGGGCCCTTTGGGCGAAGCAGCTTTCGAAAACCATTGGCCGTTGGCAGAAAAGTAAACCCAGTAAGAACCATAAAAGTGTGTAATGGCGCCTTGCCAAATACCGGCTGAAGGCCTGTCTGTTACAAAACCTGCTTTTGGGGGAGGAACTACCCTGCTGATAATTTCCCAATGCACGAGGTCTTTTGAATGATAAATAGGCAAATAAGGAGCAAAATGAAAACTGGATCCGCAATGGTAAAAATCATCCCCAACCTTCAATAGTGTTGGATCAGGATGATCGCCAGGCAAAACGGGATTTACATAGGTGTTGACCTGATTGTAATATAATGAAGAATCATTACGATCGTTTTGAGCCGATGCAAATAAAACATTTAATAATAATAAATTGATTAGCCCGATAACCCGATAATAATTTAATTTCATTCTATCCTGTTTTATGTATTTATATCGACATCCGGCGAAGTAAAGGCATCAAGTTATAGGTAACAAGATCGATCGGCACTTATTAAAGGGAAGGTCACTGACTTGTACTGTATTCGTTTAAAGAACAAGTAAGCGGGTAAAGTTGAAATCTCAGCAACTATTTAAAATACTTTTCCGCATACGATATAAAAGTCGGCCAGTTTGGACCGGTAGTATGACCACCACTATGTTGCCGAAATGCAATTTCTCCATCAATCAAAGCAGTTTCAATGGCAGGAAACTCAGTGGTACCTAAATCCTTTTTTCCTAAGAGTTTATAAACAGGGCCGGCGTAAGCACCCCCCAGAAACATCCCTTTTGCGTCAACCCATTGTCCTTCTACTTTAGGTGAGCCCGAACTTATAAAAACAGGACGTGGCGCACACAACGCTACCAATTCATGGGCATCAACAGGTAAATCATTTGGAGTTAAAGTACCCACATATTTTATAAAATTACCCGCAAACCAATGGTATTCACCTGAGGAAGCAAGGTTTTCTACCTGCTCGCCAAAAACCCTGCGAAGTATTTTTGCTCCGCCTGC
>JAOQAL010000546.1 GCA_025963615.1 Chitinophagaceae bacterium
TGCAACGGTGGCGATGGTCGCTCATGCCGAAGCAATGCTTTCAGGAACTTATCCTGATACGGCTGTAAATGGAACGTTGAAATTTGATACGGCCAACGGTAAAGTAAAGATGAAGCTGGAAATCACTATTCCATCAAAAGCCAATAAAAGTGTAGCCGTACATATTCATGAGCACGGTGATTGTGCTGATACCGCAAAAATGGCTCACGGTCACTGGAATCCAACCAATGCACAACACGGTAAATGGGGAAGCTCAAGTTTTCATTCAGGTGATATTGGTAATGTGAAATTAAATTCGCAGGGAAAAGGTACTCTTACCCTTGAAACCAATTTATGGACATTGGGTGGTGCGCCGGATAAAAATATTTTAGGAAAAGCTATTATTGTTCATGGCGGAGTGGATGATTATAAATCCCAGCCCGCAGGAAATGCCGGAACCCGTATCGGATGCGGTGTAATACATTGACGATATTTTCAAAGCCGGTAAAAGAGGCTGTCTCAATAGTGTTATTTTAAAATAATCCCGCAGAGATGTTTAGAACGTAAAGATGGATTCTTAACCGTACATCTCTTTGCGTTCTTTGCTTCTTCGCGCCCTTTGCGTGAAATAAAGGATTCTTAACCGTACATCTCTTTGCGTTCTTTGCTTCTCTGCGCCCTTTGCGTGAAATAAAGGATTCTTAACCGTACATCTCTTTGCGCCCTTTGCTTCTTTGCGCCCTCTGCGTGAAATAACTGAAATAATGATTCGCAAACGATTGCCTGTTCATAAACGGGGTTCTATCTATAAATTACAAAGTCAGGCCGTTCTGATTTTCTAAATAAAATGGTGCAATGAAGGTATTTGGACGAATTCTGTTTCTTGCCGTTTTTTATATCTGTTGTCAGCAGGCTGGAGGGCAACAACATAAAATAATCTATCAAGAGAGTAACCTGGATTTTGCAAATCCTGAACGAGGTTTTTATATTCCGTTAGATGCATATGCGCATAAATTGATTCCTCTCAATGAAGAGAAACTGATAAAAGACAGGACGGAGATGCAAAAGCACGGAAGCGCCAGTTATGGCGTCTATTCTACATTGCTTTACCGGGGTTATATATTGGACACATTTACCGATAAGCCATTAAGTGATGCATTTCTCAAAGCATTGGAAAATGATCTTGCTATTATAAGAAGGGCCGGCGTAAAGATGATTATTCGTTTTGCTTATACCAATAAAACACATTCCGGCGACTGTCCCGCAACGGAAAAAATATGCCCACCGTATGGCGATGCACCTAAAGCAGTGATGCTCGCCCATATCGCCCGGCTAAAACCGGTGCTGCAAAAGAATGCGGATGTAATTGCAGTTTTGCAGGAGGGTTTTATTGGAATTTGGGGTGAAAATTATTTTACGGATTATTTTGGTGACGCATCGGATAACGGAGTTGGAAAAATAATGGACAATAACTGGAAGGACAGAAATGAGTTATTGAAAGCATTACTGGAAGCTTTGCCGAAAGACCGGATGGTGCAGGTCCGCACTCCACAAATAAAACAAAAATTCGTTTTTGGACCACAGGCCGCAACCACTTCCCAAGCCCTGCCTGAAAAGGAAGCCTATACTTTTTCTGACAAATCAAGAATAGGTTTTCATAATGATTGCTTTTTGGCAAGTATTGATGATTACGGGACTTTTTATGACTACGGTAGTTCGGACTCTCCAAAGCAGGAGGCTAACGAAGCCTTGAGAAAATATTTTGAACAGGATAGCCGCTATGGACCTGTAGGTGGTGAAACCTGCGACGATGCTTTTAGTCCCGATAATGATTGTGCTCCCGCAGGTCATGCTGAGCAGGAACTGGCTGCTATGCATTATAGTTTCTTAAATACGGCCTATAATAATAAAGTGAATAATGACTGGGATTCATTGGGATGCCTTGCCGACATCAAAAAGAAACTGGGTTACCGTTTTGTATTGGTGAATGCTGATTTTCCTGCTGCCGTAAAAGCCGGTGGAACACTTACGTTTACTGTCCATCTCGTAAACCGGGGTTATGCTGCACCGTTTAATCCAAGACCTGTCAAATTGATCTTACGTAATAAAGAAAGCGGCAAAGAATATTTTTTTACCTGTAAAGCAGATGTAAGGCGCTGGTTTAGTGGTCATGTGAATTGGAAAGAATCAATAGAATTACCGGGCTCACTGGCACCGGGCCGCTATGAAATGCTACTGAGCCTGCCAGACAAATATTCTTCCTTGTCTCAAAGACCAGAATACAGTATTCGTTTAGCCAATGAAAATGTTTGGGAAGAAAAAACAGGATATAACAGACTGGAACAGGTTATTTCAATAACCCACAAATAAATGTTACTTTAAAATGGGTTATTGAAATAATTATACCACAGGTGTTAATTCATGTTTTATTGGCGATGATTTTTGCATATAGGCGTTTTCGTTATGCTCTATGGCACCTTTGGGTAGCCACTCCCACCAAACGCCTAAGTCCTTTTGTATTATATTAGTATAGAAAGCGGGTAATTCTCTTGTTTCGCCTTCAAAATAAGCTCTGAATTTTTTATCTTCTTTCAGGTTCTTACGCACCTCCCGGTAAAAACGGATACGTCCATATCCTTCGGAAGAAATAGCGCGCATAAAATTCATCCATTTCGCGGTGCGGTCATTGGTAGCCATAAACCGCCTGTAAATGGATCGTTTAGAAAAAGTATATTCAGTTAAATCAATCACCTTATCATAGAAATCTATCCATTCATAGTTTTTTGGCTTCAGGTTCATTGCCAGGTGATTATTGAGAAAATGAAAAGGAAAAGGAAGTACCCTGCCTGCCCGCTGGTATTCTAAATTCAACGGGGCGGCTTCTCCAAAAGCAGTCAGCAAGGAATACCCCGGGAAAGCAGCGGGAGAAAGGTCCACAAAATGTTTGGTAAGTTGAAAGGGTTCTTCACCGGAATCACTATCAAGCCCCATGACAAAATTCGTTTGAACATAAGGCACATAACGGAACATCATATTGATATGTTCAGATACCTGCTTTACTTTTTCAAGACCTGCTATCTTGCTCGTACGGGATTTATTACCCAATTCATACCAGGATTCAACACCAGGCAGCAAAGCGCCAAAACCATTTGCCTTTAAGACTTTCAAATGATTTTCTGTGAGAATGGATAAACTGCTTTCCGCAATGAACCGGAAGCTTTTGGCAGGAGCAGCAGATGCTATAGCTTCCATATTTTCTTCAAAACGAACACCAAAATTGGGATCATGCCAGCCTACCTGTGGCTTCTTGAATTTTGTAAGAAGAAATTGAAGATCTTTCTTAATTGTTTCAAAACTTAAAGTCTGGTAGGGAACCACGGAGTCAATGCAGAAAGAACAGGTGTATGGACAACCCATACTTCCTATCATCGGCACCATCTTAAGAAAAGGAGCTTTTTTCAGCGTCGGTTCTATAAAATTCCAACGTTCCATCACACCGGGTAACTGCGCCGGTTGGCGGCCTGCTTTTAATTGCTTTCCAATGGGACGTTGGGGTGAACAATCACTAAGCAATTCGGAAATGGTGGTCTGGTTGGTAAAACCAAGTACATAGTCAAAGTACTTGACAGAATCATCAGGGTAACAACGGGCATGCGGCCCACCTAACACGGTCACAACACCCTGGCTCCGGAAATAATTACTAAGTGAATACGACAATAACGCTGCCTGTGTAAAGGAGCTTATAAAAACGAGATCTACGCCTTTGGGTAGTTCTTTACTTAAATCTTCGCGGCCTGTATAGCATATCATGGTTACATCGTGCCCGAGTTGTTCACACCATGTTGCTATAACCTGTGGCATAATACTGGCAAGGTTGGCATGCATAATTCTTGCCCATAACGTATCAGTAGGACCTTTGCTTACAAGGTCTATTACTCCTATCTTTAGTTTTTTCATACGGTTTTATGAGTGATTGATAAGACAGGGAAGTAAAAGAGAAGATGTAACCAATACACCTGATTATTTATGAATATCCTGGTCTTATTTCAGGTTTTATTTTTACAATATACTATTAATTATGGCAATGACCTAAAAAAAAGATTCGTCAGCCTTGATAATTTTTTTTTGAAATTGATACAAGCGTTGCTGGATCATTGATAGCTTTGAAAAAAAAAGAAAGTTAAACATCATATTTAACGGTTACTTCCAGCCGGTTATTGTCTGGATCAAGGGTTTCAAATTCATAATAACCGTCACCGGTTTTTCGGGGACCGCTCAAAATAAGATAGCCGTCATTTTGCAATTGTTTTGCTTTTTCATCAACTTCCTTTATTGAGGCAGCACCGAATGCTAAATGAATAATTCCACGATGCTGTTGATGTATTGTATCATTTTTATTTTCAGGAATACCCGGCTTTGTCATTATCTCAAGCCTCGCCCCTGATTTAAAATTCAGAAAATAGCTTGTAAATTTTGTACTGCTGTTGGTGTATTGGTCGTTTGACTTTGCTCCAAAATATTTTATATAATAATTTTTTAGTTCTTCAAGATGATCGGTCCACAAGGCGACATGTTCAAGTGTCATAATAGTCTATTTGGTGAAATTGATTAAGTTTTGTTTAAACCGGTGGGCAATTTAGAGTTTCTGTTTTGGCTTGCAAATTTTATGGATACCAGCGGAATGTTTTTCTGACGAACTGCCTGCTGGACCGGCCGCAAGTTTGGTTTCTGCCCAATTTAACGCAATTTTTAACTCCCGGATGTTACCTTTTATTCTGTTTTACGTCCAATAGATGAGA
>JAOQAL010000554.1 GCA_025963615.1 Chitinophagaceae bacterium
ATGTTTGACCGCTGCACATATTCACGGATCACATTGGGCCTGATTGATGAAATTCCATAATGGCGGATTTTTCCCTGAGCCTGTAGAAATTCAAAGGCTTCAATGGTCTCGTCCAAAGTATCGTTAATGGTTCCCCCATGTAATTGATACAGGTCTATATAATCTGTTTGCAGGCGGAGCAGGCTTTCTTCCACGGCAGCAAGAATATGTTTTTTGTCAGGATTCCAATCCAAACCGGAACCGTCTTTTCTCCATTGATTACCCACCTTGGTGGCGATGATGACTTCCTTACGTTTTTTGTTAAGAGCCTTTCCAACTATTATTTCATTTTTGCCCTGGCTGTATATATCTGCTGTGTCAAAGAAATTAATACCGGAATCAAGGGCTTTATGAATCAGGTCGCTGTTCTCTTTTTCAGGGCCTTTCAGTGACATACACCCGAAACCAATTTCGCTGATTGCAAGGGAAGATTTGCCTAGTAAATTATATTTCATATTAAAACAAAATTTCACGCAAAGGGCGCAAAGAAGCAAAGAACGCAAAGAGATGAATTGTTAAGAATCATATTTTAAAACAATATTTCACGCAAAGGACGCAAAGAAGCAAAGGACGCAAAGAGATGCATTGTTAAGAATCAATCTTTAATTTCCCGGCATCCCACCTTACTTATTAAAATTCAGCAGCAGCGCATTTCCATCATTTACACCGAGTAGAACTTTATTATTATTTAATAAAGCGGCGCTTCTGATATTTCCATTAACTTTTAAACCACTTTTACTTTGCGGAACGTACTGGAAATTGCCCTTGCCATCTCCTGCTAATAATACTCCATGATTGGCGGAGTAACGCCCAAACTTAATTCTAGTCCAGCTGTTATTGCCGGTCAGCAGGATGTCATTTTTCTGATCACCGTCAAAGTCTGCAACAACGATTCCGTAAACCGGGCTGTATTGCGCCTCGAGCGGTAAATGATGCAAGACAAATTCATTTCCTTTGTTTTCAAGGTAAACAGTTTCCATTAGCCCAGCATTCAATGTGAGGCTGCCAGCCAATTGTTCTGGTGTAAAGATATCAGTAAGGGTTGCGTTAGAATAGCTTTTGTAAGTAAGAAACTTTTTTTTAATAAACGGAAGCTGCTCCGCCAGATCATCCCGCGACATAGCAGGATATAACGTATCGTTGATGTAATACGAAAGAACAGGATCTATTGAATTGTTTTTATCAAAATCTTTATAAACAATATTTACCGGTTCTTTTTCACTTACATGAAACTGGGTATTGGTGCCGGCATTTCCAATAATAAGATCCTCGTCACCATCCTGGTCCATGTCTGCGGCTGAAATCCTGTTCCACCAGCCGGTACTTGTAAAATGTATATAACTGGATGACGCATCTTTAAGCTGGCCGTCAGCATTAATAAATATTTTTATGGCCATCCATTCGCCAACAACTACCAGGTCTTTTTTCTTGTCATGGTCGATATCTATCCATACAGCATCGGTTACCATGCCCAGGGTATCGAATGACGGTGCGATCGTTTTAGTAGCATCTGTAAAATTTCCCTTGCCATCATTCAATAAGATCTTCGAAGGTGCCGGCAATGGATATTTTCCCGGTGTCAATCTTCCGCCAACAAATAAATCCAGGTCACCGTCGCCATCAATATCCGCCGGCTTTACACAACCCTTGCTGAATAATAAAGCTGGCAGGGGTTTGTTGGTAAAATTTCCTTTGCCATCATTTATGAATAATTTATCCTGGAAAGCCGGATCATTTTCATTGAATTCATAACCACCCTGGGCAGCATACAAATCCAGATCTCCATCGCCATCGGCATCAAAAAATACTGACGCGGTTACTTCTCCCACAGAATCTTTGGCAAATGTATTTTTCGAAGTTTCGTCAAATCTGCCATCAGCCCTTTGCAGAAGCAATTTTGATACGGATCCTTTGGCGCCTCCGCAAAAAACGTCATTTAGCCCATCTTTATTTATATCTCCGATAGCCAATGCCGGGCCCTGCCTGGAGAGATAGTTTGGTAAAAGCCTTTGAACGGTAAAATCATTGAATAGGTTTTCAGTATGGCCCATGTTACCAATAACCGTCATGCTGAATGTCGTTTTGAGCGGTGGCCGGGCAAAGCTGTAGGGTTTTTTTGCATCGCCAGCTTTTAACACCAGCGTTTGATTCGAGGGTTGGTTGTATAGTGTCTGATAGGTATCGTTCGGCCATATGATAAGCAGCGAGTCAATCGTTTTCGCTTTTCCCAATCCAAAACTTAAAGCCATGTCAACCGAAGATTGATAGCCCCTTACAGGAAATTGCTCCTGGGTATATATATTATCCTTACAGAAAACTTTTATTTTAGCGCCTATTCCATTTCTGTTTTTTGCTGTGCCTTCCAGTTTTATCCTTATAAAATTATTGTTTGTAATGGTTGTTGAATTGTTTTCATAAACCGATGCATATTCATTCGTATTATTGACAATAAGGTCCATGTCTCCATCATTATCTAAATCAGCATAAGCGGCACCGGAAGAGATGGCTGGCTTGTATAACCCCCATTCCTTTGTTTTATTGTCAAATGTTCCGCTGCCGTTATTTTTAAATAGATAATTGGAAATTTTGATGGTTGGCATTTTTGCAACAGTTTCTTCGAGTGAAGCGCCGGGTTCCCCTTTGTTTGCACTAGTCAGTTTGGCGGAAGAAAAATTTATAAAGTCAAGATCAGAAAAGTCTTTTACAAAACCATTGCTGATAAATAAATCTTTGTTGGAATCGCCATCAAAATCACAAAATAAGGCGGCCCAACTCCAATCAGTATTAGAGATACCCGCCAGTTGGCCTACTTCAGAAAACGAACCATCTCCATTATTTTTTTGAAGCATGTTTCGCACATATTGCGGTTGAAATCCTTTACTCATGAGAGAATTGGTTTTATCGAAGTTATCGGCGCCCACATGAGTTTTCTGTAAATAATTATCTTCCGATAACATATCCAGCGTAATAAGGTCTGTGAACCCATCATTGTTATAGTCCGCCGCATCACTACCCATTGAATTGAGCGAAGAAAGGTCCATGCAACTAGCAAACGATTCAGTAAAACTGCCGTCTTTATTATTCAAATAGAAATAGTCTGATTCTTTAAAATCATTGGAAATATAGATATCTGTCCATCCATCATTATTGAAATCCGACAAGGCAATGCCCAATCCAAAGCTTAGCACATTGGAAGTAATACCGGCCTGATCGCTGACATCAGTGAAATGGCCGTTGTCGTTTCTGTAAAGACGACTTGCATAATATGGATTTTTTTTATTCCGCATTTCCGGGTTTTCTGTGACCCCTGTGGAATATTGGGATACGGAGTGATTTAACACAAAACAATCAAGGTCTCCATCCTTGTCGTAATCAAAAAATGAAGCCTGGGTGGAATATCCATTATCCGCAAGTCCATAATTTTCGGATTGTTCGGTAAATGTCAAATCTCCATTATTGATGAATAGCAGGTTTTTTCTTTTTTCAGGATTATCGTCGGCGCTGCGGCAAATATAAATATCAAGTAAACCATCCTGGTTTATGTCGACCATGCTGGCACCTGTACACCAGCCCTGTTTCTCGGCAACATGACTTTGTTCCGTTATATTTTCAAACCTGAATCCACCCTTGTTCAAATAAAGCCGGTTTTTTACCATGTTTCCGGTAAAGAAAATATCGGGTAATCCATCATTGTTAATATCCCCAACCGCTACTCCGGCTCCATTGTAAAAGTAGAGATAGTGAGCTACGTTTAGTGATTTATCTTCTACCAACAAATTTCTGAAATCAATACCGGTATTGGATGGATTTAATTCAGCAAAAATTGTTTTAGGTTCATTTTTGCAGCTATTCTGCAAAAGTGAAAATAGGACAATCAGTATTAGATAAGAGGTTCGCATTTTAAAAATTAGATAGCAACGCCGGTATAATTTATTTTGAAAAACTGAATTGTAATGGTTGTTGGTTATTAATGCCAAAAATCAATTGTTGCCCGGTAACGATGGAATTTCTTATATCGCCGGTAACCCGGATGCCGGACTCCAATGGTGATAATCTTTCGAAACGAAAGCCGCCTTTATTAATAAATACATCGCCTTTTCCGCAGCCATAGGCGCCAAATTTTATTCTTGCATAACTCTGGTTACCTCCGGTAATAAGATCTTTTTTGCCATCCCCGTTAACATCCACTACATTAATGCTATAAACAGGATACCATTGTACCTGCAGGGGTAATGGATGTGCGATAAATTTTTTTCCTGTATTCTCCAGTAAAACACTGTTCATCTGGGAAGCGGTATAATGTATTGCATTATTAAGTTTTTCGCCGAAAATATCTTTCATATCTGCTTTTGCATAATCACTATAGTAGAGGAACCTTTTATTATAAGAAGGGATTTGCTGCATTAAGTCATCCCGGCTGTATATGGGCCACAGTTTATGTTCAATGTAGTACGCGGTAACCGGTTCGGCTGTACCATTATTATCGAAGTCGCCGTAATACATTTCCATCGGTTCCGAAGCCGTTACTTTAAACTGATTATTGGATCCCTGGTTACCTGCCATGATATCTATATCGCCATCATCATCAATATCACTGGCCACCACTGTATTGTACAGCCCGTGATCGCCATTATTAATAAATGACGTGTCTTTTTCAAAATGATTGGTTTTATTCAGCCAAATTTCAATACCCATCCAGTGGCCGGCAATTATCAAATCCTGTTTCCCGTCTTTGTCAATATCCGCGGTGGCAGATGAGGTAACCAGGTTTTGTTTGTTAAAATCCCGCAGCCATGATTCGGTTTGTTTTGAAAAATGGCCTTTCCCATCATTGAACAACAACTGGGATCCGCTGGATTCCGGATATTTGCCCGGTACACAAAATCCTCCGTTAAATAAGTCCGGAAATCCATCATTATTAAAATCTGCAACACTGACGGCATTGTCATTGATCAGGTCCTTGGGTAATGTATTTTTGCTTTTTGTAAATAATCCCTTACCGTTGTTTAGATACAACCTGTTTTGTAATAAAGAATCATCAGGCTGAAGTTCATAACCGCCGCTTCCAATAAAAAGATCGTTGTCTCCATCGCCATCTGCATCAAAGATGGCGGCTGTTATATCCTCGTATGCAGCATCCCCATTCAGCGATGGATCATCGTGACGGGTAAACGATCCGTTTTTATTTTGAATGAAGAACACGCCAGCCTGGCCTTTGGCGCCGCCAATAAAAACATCTTCCAATTGGTCGCCGTTGATATCTCCTTTAGCCATGGCAGGGCCCTGGCGGCTGAACCATTGAGGTAATAAACCTTGTTGCGTGAAATCGTTATAATAATTCTCTGTATGCTTAAATGGTAAAGAATCTGAAAATGTAAAAACAGTTTTTATTTTCGGTTCCTGCGTTTGTGCAGAATCAATAGAAGAATTCTTTATATCAATACTCAGTGTTTTGTTAGTGCCTGGTGAAATTATTGATGATGCCAGGCCATTAGGCCAAAGAATATTCACCTTCTTTACTGAGTCAGTTGATGCAATTCCAAAATGAAGAGTATAGTCAACACTTGATTGAAAACCCCTTGACGGCATCATTTCCTGTACCTGTATGCCTGTTGTAGTAACTAAAGTTATTTTAGAGCCCAGGGCGAATGGATTTTGTCCACTGCCCTTTAATTTAATATTTAGGTATTTAGCCTCCGGGTTTAATTTACGGAGATTGTTTTGATAAATGCTGGCGGGCTCGTTGCAATTATTGGTGATGAGATCAAGATCTCCATCGTTATCAAGGTCTGCAAAAGCAGCTCCTGCGGTAACAACAGGCTCGTCCATCCCCCAGGCTGTTGTTTCATCAGTGAATTTCAGGTCCCCCTCATTTTTGAAAATATAATTTGGAATTTTGATCGTTGGAAGTTTATTCATTCGGTTACTCATCATTTCTTGCTGCTTTGTCGGATCTCTTTCCATAATGATATCTACATTGTACTTTATATAATCCATGTCCGTGTAGTCCTTTACATAGCCATTGGATATAAAAATGTCTTTCTTCCCGTCATCATCAAAATCAGCCGCGAGCGGAGCCCAGCTCCAGTCCGTATTGCTTATTCCTGCGTATTGCCCTACTTCATCAAAAGTTCCATCGCCCCGGTTCAATTGAAGCATATTACGGCTATACTGGTTGAAAAAGCCGTTATTAAAAAGAATCTGGAATTTGTCGAAATTTTCAGATCCATTGTGCATTTTCTGTAAATAATTTCCTTCCGGCAGCATATCCAGGGTGATGATATCTTCCAGGCCATCGTTATTTATGTCTGCAGCATCGTTCCCCATACTGAACAGACTGGTGTAAGAAAATATTTCCCGGCTCATTTCTTTGAACACACCGTTTTTCTGATTGATAAAGCAATAATCTGCTTCATTAAAATCGTTACTGATATATAAGTCAGGCCAGTTATCGTTATTAAGATCGCTTACGGCAACACCCAATCCAAACGAAAGAACATTCGAAGTAATGCCTGCATCATTGGTAACATTTGTATAGTGACCATTGTCGTTCCTATAAAGGTGCGTGCTGAAATCCGGGTTGGTCTGTTGGCGGATGCCCGGTTTTTGTTGTGGCCCCTGCATGTATTCTTTCAGGCTATGATTTATTACAACAAGATCCAGATCGTTATCCTTGTCATAATCGAAAAATGCGGCATGGGTACTGTACCCGTTATCCGCTATGCCATATTTCTCCGCCTGTTCTGTAAACGTATTATCGTGGTTATTGATGAATAACAGGTTTTTTCTTTTTGAAGGATTTACATCGGCACTACGGCAAACATAAATGTCCAGCCATCCATCCGCATTCACATCTGCCATCGTAGCCCCGGTACACCAGCCCTGCATGCTGGCAACAGTACTTTTTTCAGTGATATCTTCAAATTGGAAATTTCCTTTGTTCAGGTAGAGCCTGTTCTTAACCATATTGCCTGTAAAAAATATATCAGGTAACCCGTCATTATTGATATCCCCAATGGCAACACCTCCACCATTGTAGAAGTATGGATAATTCAACACATTAAACTGCTCATCTTCCACTAAAAGATTTTTAAAGTTGATGTTTGATGTGGAAGCGGAAACTTTGGTAAATAATTTATCATTTGAATGACTACAACCTGATATAATATATACCAA
>JAOQAL010000556.1 GCA_025963615.1 Chitinophagaceae bacterium
TTGCTTTCAGGATAATTATTGTACAGAAGCTTGTTATGCTTAGGCTTTAAGGCTTTTATAAGGGCTTTTTCAGCATCTAAATAAATAACATTATCCTCAATGGGCTTTTCACCCATCAGCATCTTGACCGCAATGTCCATTTCATCATCGTCGTGTGAGAAAGTATTCATAAAAATATTGTCCTTGAACGATAGAAATAATATCGCGATTTCTTCGGCAGGTAAGGTTCCGTAGTGAAATGGCCTTTCAATTGATAGAATATCTTGCAAATGAGAATGCCCTGTTAATCTTTTTATTACATCCTGTTCAGTCGCCTTGCCAATGTAGTGAACTTTATATTTTAAGAATTGAGTTACATCGCCTTTTATTCTGATCTCCAAGGCATCTCTCAGATAGTGATAAATTAATTTTTCCGGTGATATCCAATAGTAGTCGTCTCCTGTTTTGACCACAAAGTTAGCCATCGAGGAAAACGGCATTGGATGTTCGTAGACAACTTCAGATTTTGGGTAAGTATAATTAATTGCAATTTCACAACGGCTGCCAAACGGCACGTTAAATTCATCCTGAAATAGAGGAAATTCACATTCCAGCTTTTCGTCCAAGCCTTTTTGACGCAGTTCAAATTTTAAAACAGGGTTTTCCGGGTCGTCATCATCTAAATAGAAATTTTCAAAAGTTAATACCGGTAGCTGCGCAATCATATATAACTTACCGGAATTGATAAATTGTTGGATAATAGTATCATCTTTTACCATCACGAAATCATAGTTACTTAGCGGTGTATATGCTAACTGCAATACATTAAATAGTCTGTGTTCGGCCATAAGCTACTTTGGATTTGTTAAGTTCTTTTTTGCTTGTTCAGCAACCATTTCCAGGGGCCGTTTAACCATAACGTCGTACCACAGTTGCGCACTTACAACCATGATCTGATTGTCATTCACTTTTAGATTGCTGAAATCGGCCATAAAATCGTGAGCGACATCTTTCTCGACCTTGTAAATGTGAAATCCAAATTTGTCAACATTTAATGAAGCGGGAGTACCAGGATTAATAGCGGCCAAACCGTTTGCGGTTTCGTCTTTAAAGCGTTCCGCGGTCATTGCAGTATATGGATGCAGGCCGATATTTTTTTCTTTTACATTCGCTTCCAGATCGGCATTTGTCAATGCTTTGAATTCTAATAAGTTATTCCTTAATGATTCTTCCAATTCCGGATCAAGTTTATAATCTTTAAATGTATCCAGCGATGAAATACTTGCTCTCCAGAACATGGAATAAACCAATAGTCGCATGACCACCGGGTTGGGGGCATCAAATTGCACTATTTTTAGGTATGGTTTTATAGTAACCATTTTAAAATTTCCGTTTGCAACTTTTGCCTGCCAAAATTTTAGCGATGGCGCCGAGGCAGTTTCCAATAAACTAAAATATGCCTCGCATTCATCACAAAGGATATAGTTTTCTTTCGGAGAGTCCTGAACGGTTTTGGGTTTTGCAGACAGCTCATTTTTACCATTTAACACAAACCCTTTTCTTGGAGCGCCCTTTACCCCTAAAAAGCCTGTTGATATGAATCTGGGTAGAATATGGGAATTGGTCTTGATAGCCGCATTAATCCGGCAGAGTAAACATTCATCAGTTGGTTTTCTCATCGTCATTATTTAAATACTTTCGCGTTGTCTGTATAGAAATGTACCGGCTCACCTCTTCAAATCCAATTTCCCCAAACATTCTGTTTGTTATTGGATCGCTTGCATCTGATACTATTCCGCAGGGCCCGTCACTGTTTGTTGTAATTTGTCTTGTGATCTCATGCACAAGGCACTTAGCATAACCATTTCTTCTATCAAAGGGATTAGTGTACAAACTACCGATTATCGGTAATTCCGTATCCGAATCTAAAATACTCGCTATAGTCGTTATTTGACCATTCCATTCCCAATGGCAACTGCTTTGCTCTAATATAGATTGATAAGAAAGGTTCAGGGCATGATTCAAATCCCTTCCTTCACGTTCTCCCCACTCTTCGATGCCATATTGATAGGTCATTTCTGCTACGGTTTCCAGATCGTCTGTAGAACTAAAGAAAGCTGCGCCGTTACATTGTTTGTTTAATGGGGCAACGCTCTTACATTCATATAATAGCCGTTCTTTAAATACATGATATTCTACACCGCTTCTGTTAAACAAATCAATAACCAATTTACTGGTGCCACAAAAAGTAAAACGCTTCGTGTATTTTGCAAGTTCTATTTTGCTTAACAAGCCGTCAATAATATCATCCGACCATTTTAATGCATATAAATAATAAACCGAATCTCCCCAAACGGCGATTACATTCCCGCCATTATCATCTATAACATTATAAGCCTGGTATACCGATTGCTGACCCGCATTTAATTCGTCGAAATATTTAATGAGGTGATAATGCGCCAATCTGTTTTTATAGATAACGGCCCTGTTTTCACTATAAAAATCTTGAACCTTGGGATACTCAATAACCTTGAACATATGCTTTTAACATTTGAATAAATGTACAAAAGATATCAAGACCACTTTGTAAAGACTTTTAATGCCCGTAAGGGCCGCCCGGGATTTTGGACGGTTACAAGGGTAATGTAAGCTTGGTTTTTAAGGAATGGTTATAGGTGGATGATTAGGGTAATGATTGCTATTGCAATACATAACGCCCCGAATAAATTTAGGAGAGTTTCTATAATCCTGGTTACTACCCCCTTAAAATAACTGCTATATAATTGTAGCCCTGCAATATTTCTGCGGTTAAACCTGCGCCTGCCGATTTGGTGGCGGATAAATAAGCCTAATACCAAAAGCAGGATACTGGAATAGTTTGAGTGGCTGATAAGAAGAAATAATACTGTCATGGTTTTTACTGATTTTATCATGGTAAAAACAAGGGGGGAAATCCCCCCTTGCGGTTAATTAAGGGCATTACCGCCGATTTTGGTAAAATCCATACAGAGGTTAAAAGCTGTTTGCGTTCTTGCAAGGGCTGTTCCTGCCATGATGGATTTAAATTTGCTTTCTTCGGTTTTGAAGTTGCGCACGTTTTGATAATAGCCCGTTATACTATTAAATGCTCCAAAAACCGTCCCCTTGGTGGTTTCCAGTTGTTGGGTCGGGCTTTGCTGGCTATACTTGTACACGTTATTGATGATGTTGTTATAGGCGGTCGATAGTTCATCGTCCTGACCTGTGCGCAGTTTTTCAAGCACTTCTTTATTCGGCACCATAGCCATTTGAATGAGCCGTTTTAATTCGGGATCGGTTATGCGTACCCTTGCCCATCGGTTATAAATGGCTTCCATTTCCACCGATAGCATATTAGTGATGCCTAACAGCTTATGCGCCTGTTTTAATTTATCGGTCGCACTGGCGGTATGGCGTATTTTCAGGATGCCCGAATTGTTCTTTAAGGCTGCGTTAAGGGTGTTGTTACAACAAACCCTTATGGGCGTAAAGGCAATATTGATACTGCCCGAACCGTCATGCGATGAAGTTAAAAACAGGTATTGGGATATTAAATCTTCCCTGCCCACTCGGATGTATTCGGGTAATTTGGCGGTGATAAATATAATTTCAGCATTGCCCAACGCCCCGGCGGTTTCGTATTTGATACCATCTTTACCACCTACAATGCTGTCAAAAAAGCTAAATGCGTCAATGTTCTGTACCACATTATAGTCTTTGCCAATCTTATCGCCTAATACCGCCTCGTTATCGGTGCGGAAAGTATAAAAACTGTTATCTGATACAATGCTGTTACCGCTTGGCAGGGTGTGGATATTCGGGCGTTTAGCCACTTCAAAGTCAAGCCCTGCGTATTGTATCGCTTCTGCGCTTGTCGGGTAATGCGTTATGATTTGCCCGAGGTTATGCCATGCGGGCACGTTGACACTCATAAAGCTGTATTTCCCTGTCTGTTCGTTATAATTTAGATTGTGTGCCATGATTGATATTTTTAATGTTCCTTACTCTTGATAATAATATTTCGGTTTCCAGTATGTTGACGTTTGCGGTATCTGTCAGGCTTAATTTTGACCGCGTTTCCACTTCGTTAACGATTTCGGCAATACTGGTATGGTCGGCGTGGACTGCCACACGAACCATAATAAAAAGGGTTTCGTATTTCATTTTTTTAGGATATGGTCAGCCTTAAATCGCTCCAATTGCTGGTAAAAGGCTGTCGGGTTTTCTTCTTCAAATTCGATGGCGTAGCCCTCGTAATAAATTTGATCTAAAAAATCTCTGAATGCGTCTAACATGATTTTGAATTTTTGGTGATAGGAATAAACGCCCCCCGTAAATCAATACAAGGGGCGTTTTGATTAATCAACTTAGGCGGTAATGACCAAACGTGCCTCCACCTCGGCTAATTTGCTTTCACAGATGCTCACAATTTGTTGCGCTACTGTCCAGATGATAACAGGGTTTTTGGTGGTAAATTTCCTGCGGGCATCATCTTCGATAGTTAATACACAGCCCTGGTAATAGTTGCTGTCGGTTTCGTCCGCATCCTTTTTCAGGTCGATTTCAAACGCATCTATATTTTGAA
>JAOQAL010000230.1 GCA_025963615.1 Chitinophagaceae bacterium
TTTCCCTCCTAAACCGGCTCACGACGATCAAGTCAATATTTCTTCGTTGAAGCGCTTCAGACCAACCGGTTATGGTATACTGGTGCTGTAAAAGCTCTTCTTCTGTGGTCAGCGTTTCGTTATAAAAGAAAGATACAAGCACTATTTTCATTGAAATCGATTTATCCCGGGGTTATCTGCTACGGCATTGAACTCTTCAGGATGGCTTAATTCATCGCAAATTCCTGATTCATTTTGAAATAGTTTCATCACCGCTTTGGCGCTATCATCCATTGAATACAGCAATACAGGTTCATGTTCCATAGACGGATTCTGCAGGATCTCAATTGTTTTTGCTGTCATTTCTGCCACATTGTTCACGACATGCCAATGCGGTACCGGATGATCGAGCGGGTAACGGAACCTGACCACTTGTGCACCGGCATATAAGGCTTCAAGACAAACGGTACTGAATCCTTCATAGTCTGAGGTATGAAGAAATACTTTTGTAAGCTGCATCAATTGTAAGACTTCCTCATGGGTCTTGGCTCCCAGCAGTTGGAAATTATTTTCAATCCCGAATTTTTTTATTAACGCTTCTACTTTTTCGTGTTCCCGGCCGATCCCGCAATGAATAGCCCTGATGCCAGGAAACGACCTTTGCAGAGATGCTACAATGCCGGTAAAAACATCATATTGTTTTAAAGGTTCAAAGGAGCCTGCTCCGAAAATATCAATAGTCCTTTCTTTTGATTGTGCGGCAGGGAATGTGTCCGGGTCAATGGCGTTAGGAATAATATGCGAAGGCTTTATGCCGTGGTTTTTTTTAAATTCATTGGCAAGAGAAAAAGACATAGCCACCAGTTCATGCTCCCGGGGCCGGATAAATCGTATCCAGTTATTTGTTTTCCGGGCGTCCTGCCCGCATATCCAGCTATAATGTTTAATTGAATATCTTTTGCCAAAATATTTACCTATAAATGCACATTCACCGCACCAGAAACTGAATAGTCCGGCAATAGTTCGCTGGCGACGGATACTGTTTAATGTTTGCCAAACGTTTCGCCAGAGAACGATACGCCGCAATTTACGTTTGTGCGTTCCATCAAAAGAGATTACCTGAACCTTGTGCCAGTTATATGTTGACTCATGATATGGATATAAAATAGAAAGTACGATAATATGCCAGTGAGGGTAATTCTTTTTTAACGCTTTTACCATCAATTGCTGGGAAGGAACCCAATAGGTAGCTGACTCATTTTCAGGAAATGCGGGAGTGAGGATAACCAGTGTTTTATCATTATACTTCATAACGATATTATTTTATTGCAGGAAGCCAGGCTCTTCTTATTATGCGTAACCAATATAACCATCTTCCCGCTTTGCGACAATTGTTTGAAGGTCTGTAACAGATCGTATTCCGATTCTTCATCCAATTCACTAAATGGTTCGTCCAGGATAAACAGTTCAGCATTCTTATATAACGCTCTTGCAATCGCTATCCGTTGCCGTTGACCGCCACTGATGTTTTTTCCATTTTCTGTAATTATTTTATTAAGCCCTTCCGGCCATAGTCCGGTAAGCTTACTGATTCCGGAAGCTTCCAACGCAAACTGTAACTTATCCATGTCATGATTGTCTTCTTCCAGCGTAATGTTATGGAGAATTGTATCATGAATAAAAAAAGATTGCTGCCGCACGTACGAGATAAAGGGCCAACAATGCTGGATCACCTGTTTACCAGCCGGTATGGAGTTAATGAGAATTTTCCCTTTCGTTGGAGACAAGAATCCAAGTAATAGGTTCAGTAGGGTGGTTTTCCCTTTACCTGATTCGCCCGTAATGCCGGTAAAGTCTCCTTTTTCGACAGAAAAGGAAAAATTATTCAGTACAGGTTGTTGATCATAATTGAAACCTATATCTTTTAAATGTATGGAGTCAAGATTGG
This sequence comes from Chitinophagaceae bacterium, assembly GCA_025963615.1. Lineage (GTDB taxonomy): Bacteria > Bacteroidota > Bacteroidia > Chitinophagales > Chitinophagaceae > JAFDYH01. The sequence goes on from JAOQAL010000230.1 coordinate 1,928, forward strand.
GAACAGAAAAAATCTCTTTTTTTCTTTTTAAATTTTGATCAGTTTGTACCAGGTCGGCAACGGAAAACTCATAAGCGCTTATTTGCCCGCTTAGATTAATGATTTTAACAATGCCGGGGATGATCTTATAAGCCGCGCCAACAAACGCACCAATGGTTAGCAGGTAATCCGTATTATGGCTTCCAGACCATTTAGCGATTGCAATCAGGATAAATAAACCCAATACCGCAAATATCTCAATGATCCGTGGTGGCATATTCTGGATGCTGATTGACTCAAAAAGCGAAACACTGAATTTTTTTCTCGAGCCTGCAAAGCGATGCAGAAAAAAATCATTGCGGCCATAAACATTACTTTCAACCCAACCTTTTAATGCATCCAGCAGGTGCTGGATTGACTTTTCATTACCGGTCTTTATCTGGTTTCTTACACCATTAAGACTGGTTTTTATAAAATAGAATATAACGATCACCGGAGGCAGGAGTATGACCAGTAGTAACAGGAACAGGTTGGCGTTGAATAAAATGATTGCAATGATGGTCAACAGAATAAGGATTGATTGATTAATAATCTGCGGAATACCGGAAAGAATATATTGGCAGAACTCAAAAGGCTGAAAACCGATCCTGCGGATCTGAATAGAAGAATCTGTATTGACAAACTCATCAAACCCCGAATGCTGGTAGTTCGATAAATTAATGCGGGATATCCGAACTGCTACTTTCCCGATAAATTGATACCAGGCCCTTGAAATAAACCAGGCCGTTATATTTTTTAAGCCAAACAGCAGGAGGAACAGGGCAATAAACCAGACGGAATTCCTGTCAGCCAGCCAGGCGGGCAAGAAGGAGAGGTCGTGGCTATTGACTGGTTGAATATAAAACTGAATGATCCATAATAAGAGGGCCAGTGATACAATATCAGCCATACTGATGAGAATATCGGGCAGGGTTAGGAGGACAAAACGCTTTTTCTCTGTTTTGTCAAGAACGGCCCAGGTATTTTTTAAAATATTATTCACTTTTTGTAAGGCTGTTTTCAGCTTTTTAAATTTATAATTGGCTTCTCACGATAATCCTGGGTTATGAATAATGGGAAGAAGCAAAATATTACAATGCCATATTGTTCCTGGAAAAGGGATTCAATAAAGGCGTAAACAAGCAGAAGAAGGATCGTAAGACTGACGAATCTTTTTTTGCTTTGCCATGCTATTTTCAATAATGAAAAACAGATCAGGATGAAAATGAGCAATCCCGGAATACCATTTTGCAGCAATGATTCCAGGAACTGGCTATGGGTATTATATTCCAGGTAACCATGACCAACCCTTCCCGGTGCGCCCGTGTACATTTTTTTTGAAAGGTATTTCTGATTCAATAGGGTTTGTGCATCGCCGGCACTAACTCCTGTCCACCAGCCATGATTTTCATTCAGGATTTCCGGGACAAATTTCCATTCAAGCAGTCTGAACTGTACGCCATTAAAATAAACTGACGGAGAAAACCGATCCCGCTGTACGAGGTTGATGTTTCCGTGTACGATATCACGAAACCTGTCGCTGACCGGGTTCCGCTCTAACAAGGCATAGACGCTCAAAGAAGTTATCAATAGGATTGCCCCATAGGCAAGGAACCGTACTGGTTTATTTCTTTTAGCCCGGATAATTAAAAAATAAATAAGATAAACCAGGTAAACACTTATGACGAGTTTGGAGGCGAGCAACAATAAGACGAATGAAAAGAAGACTACCAGGGAAACAATAATAAGTTTATTGAAAACAGTATTGCCCGAAATAAGATTTTCCAATAAAAAAACCAGCGCGACAAAAACCAGTATGGAAAAATACACAGCATGGTATCTGAAAGGACTGACTAACGCATGATAGAAAAAAGAAGGTATTGAATGCGTTTGCAGATATTCATTTAATGCCATGCAAAGAAGGAAAAAGGACGCCGCAAAAAGAAGGACACAATAATAAAACAAAAGCCGTTGAATGGATTCCCAGTTCATATACCCCGAACAAATAATAGCAAGCGGTAGAAATACAAGCCCGCTTTTTAACCTGATATCATTCCACGCATCTGGCATATGATGGGTGTAGAACAATGAAATGATTTGCAGTAAAAAGTATAAAATGCATCCTGCGGCGAATTGAGTTCCCGGATCCCGGCTAAACAGAGATTTAAGTGAAGGTTTATGTTGAATAATGCCGGCGGCTAAAATGAGCCCGGTACAAATACTGGTGACAGCCCGGAAGGCACAGATAAGACTGATAAAAAAGATAAGGTAAAGAATTTCTGTAAATGACAGCCTGGCTTTGATCTTTTTTAAAGCATGGTTCATTTACAGTTTGTTTTTTATGAGTGCATCAATAAATATTGTATATTTTATTTTTTCCCTGCGCGTATTTTCAGTTTTTCATTTATTGAACTTATCAAGGCATACAGGTAGGCAAGTGAGAGAAACGAAACCAGTCCCAGGAAAAGCCATACGAATAATTTAGGGCCCACCGGCTGTTTGAATTTACTGAATCCTTGCAATACCTGGACGGCATTGGCAAACTGGAGATCCTGCTTGAAGTTTATCAGCTTTTCATTCATTTCAATTAATTGTTTGCTTAAGCCGGTGATATCAATAATTGATAAGGAAGAAAGCTTTTCATTGCCACTCAGAATGTCTTCCAGTCTTTTTTTTGTGAAATCAAACTTTTGTATTTCCTGGGCCGTTTTAATAATCAACTCCCTGAGATTTGCCCGCCTCAGTTCGATTCTTGGTTTTGCATAGTCATTATTTTCCAATCCGTAAACAATCGCCGCCTGAAGCGCATCGAGCAGGGAAATATCCGTCACATTTACCTCGATCAAAAAGCCATTCGGGTTGGTGGGTGTAAATACTTTTTGAATTTCATCTCCTTTTATTTCCTTTAACGTGTGTAATACATTTTCGGGGCAATTAAAAATTTTCGCCAAGGCAGTATATTCATGTTTGCTTAACAGTTCATTCCAGTTGTCAATGATCTGTATTTCTTCCTGGTTGGTCAGGAGAAATGAGTGGGCTATCAAACGGGATTTATAAATTTTAGGCAGGGAACGATAAATGGAAAATCCTGAGGCCAGTCCTGCGATGAGGCCAATAAGAAACACCCATTTATATTTCCTGAAGAATAGTATCGCTCTTTCTACCAGTATAAGAAGGTCAATATCCTCCGTTGGGGCATTTTGATTTTTTATTTCTTCATTCATAGTTTGTTCGCGGCAGAAAAAATGATAATTAACTTATCCGTTTGCGTAAGGGCATACGAATCCCTTAAAGGGTAGTCTCTTTTCTTAACGGTTACTATTTAGCAGCGGTTGCCTGTAATTCAGTAAAAAGAATATTATATTTTGTTTTTCTTTTCCCGGTGTTATTACCTTCGTTATCTATGCCTCATGGGGAAAAAAATAAATTACTTTATAACTTTTTCTCGCTGGGTATCGTGCAGGCGGTCACTTCTCTTTTGCAACTGATCGTCATACCTTATGTTATATCCAAAATTGGGGTGGAGGGTTTTGGTGTAGTTGCCGTAGCACAGGTTGTCATGTTTTATCTTTCTGCATTTACCGAATATGGCTTTAGCCAGACAGCTACGAGGGATATTTCTATTCATCGTGATGACCCGATGATGATTTCGGGAATATTTTTCCGGGTTATTTTATCAAAGCTTATTCTTTGCATTTTTTCTTTTATCATTTTAATTGTTTTAACCGGGCTGGTCCCTGTTTTCCGCCTGCATCTACTCCTTTACCTGGTCGGTTTTGTATTTGTTTCCGGGCAGACCGTATTGATCAATTGGTTCTTTCAGGGTATGGAAAAAATGCAACTGATGGCTTTCATCTCATTGATCGCACGCTTGATATTCGTAATACTTGTTTTCCTTTTTATTAAATCCAGGAAAGACGATGTTCTCTATCTTTTTTTCCTTGGGCTGGGAAATTTTGTGATGGGATTGATAAGTATTTTCCTGGTTTTCTGGAAATACAATCTCCAGTTTATAATGCCTGGCCGGCGGGAAATCCTTAACGAATTCCGGAAAGGCTGGCAGATTATGGCTAGCAACCTGTCCAATAATATTTGCCAGTACGCAAATATTTTTATTTTACGTTTCTTCACGAATGACCTGCTGACCGGGTATTATAGTATTGCGGAGCGGATATTTCTTACCCTCAGGCAAATGCTGGGTGTGTTTTCACAAACGGTATATCCCTCCATTTGCCGGTTGATGGAAACCGGCAAGGATAATATCATTTCTTATTTCCGGAAAGTATATGTTCCTTTTTTTATTGCAATTTTCTGCGGCTGTATCCTGTTATTTATTTTAGCACCGTGGGTACTTTATTTTTTCATTGGTCATGAAAGTGCGGATACGGTGACACTGCTTCGTGTATTTGCCGCTGTGCTTGTTATTGCATGTCTTAACATTCCCGCCACGCTTGTATTGCTGGCGATGGACCGGCGGCAAAGTTATTTTAAGGTGTATACTATCGC
>JAOQAL010000231.1 GCA_025963615.1 Chitinophagaceae bacterium
ATTACCCCTGAATAATTCTGGATTTCGATTTTTTGCTTGCGGAACTCCCGTGCAGGAATGGCTTCCAAGTGAATAAAAGGCTGAAATTCAAGCTCCACGTTATATTTCCGTTGTAGCTCAAAATAGGGCGATTTGTCGCTCTCGGGCCTCGGTTGTGTAATAAGGATTCGTTTTATTTCTTTAGCCATTTCAGCTTTGTTAACCCCGTTTTTTAACATACTCAGTGCTGCTAAATTGGCTGCAAAGTTACTAATTTCTAAAACAAAAAATATAATAAAAGCTTGTAAATCAGTAAGAGGGGTACAATTTCAAAGGCCAATAAGTAGATTATAAAGTGGAAAGGCTTGACTTTTATCTGGTTATGAACTGCCGAATAGGATAAAATAAACCGGTATACCAGAAGTCCGGCGATGCCCCAGGACGACAAAGTAATGGATAACTGGTATAATTCACCCTGGGCGAAGGCTATCAAAATGAGAAATGGCAACAAAAAAATGCCAATTATTTTATTAATTATGAAAACAATGAAAATATAAGATTCTGTAGCTCCTGGCAAATTAAGTATCCAACCAGTAAACTTCAGACCCAGAAATTTGATAACGTAAATAACTCCGAGGGCGGCAGAAGAATAAAGGCTTAACAGCCAAAAGCTTGACTGGTTTCCCACGTTGAAATGCTGTAATATAAAGGCAATATAAAGTCCACCCGTAATAATAAAAAACGCATTAAATACGAGTGAGGGTAACGGCGTTTGGCTCAATTGCTCCGTAATTTGCCGCTGCTTTAGGGTTCTGCGGAAAAAAAGCCGGAAAAGGTCATTGAGATACTTGGGAAATATGGTTTTTAAAAAAGCAAAAAGCAGGAACAGGGCGATCAAAACATAAAACAATGGTTCTTTACCTTTAAATTGTTTTATTTCGGAATTTGCCCTGAACGGAGTGGAATCAAATGCAAAAAAGGGATGGTCTTTATACACCATTTCCAAAAACGATTTGCCCAGGTAAGGATTGCAGCGTGTCTTCCAGGCTGAATCCATGGCCGGTTTGAATAACATCGTGTCATTATTAACCGGCGGATTTACCAGGCTATCATTTTGCGAAACGTCTTGTGTTTGTATAATAACAGAAGTATCAGAGACCGCAGGTTTGGTGGAATCGTTGGCAACCTGGGCGAAAAGATTTTCCGTGAAAAAAAACAAGCATAAAATAAGATAAAATCGGCTCACAGATTCGGTTTATTAATCAAAAATAATACTGCTGTATCTAAAAATAATTTACAAATCCAAAGTGAATTTTTGATTGCCTGAGGTTCAACTGGGTATCACTGCGCTTGCCTACTGCCCAAGCCAGGTTGAATATACCGGCTTTTGTTTCAAAAGCCAGTCCCAGGCCACCTCCTATATAGGTATAGTCAATTTTTCTTTTCTGACTGTTATTTTCTCCCCAGCCCCCGTCAAGCAAAGCATAAAAATAAGAATTGATGCCAATAAGGTAATGGTATTCCACCGTGGCGATGGCGAATTGTGAAAGATACTGGCTTTCCTCATCAAATCCCCTCAATAATTTGTAGCCTCCAATCTGAAAAAGTTCATTCCTGAAAATACTGGCGCTTTGAAACATCCCTCCATTAAAAGCTGTTTTAAACGCACTTTGTTTTCCTAACGGAAAATATTTTTCTGCTGTCAGTCTTATCCGGAACTGATAAGATTTTAGTTTTACTGTATCATACAAACTTCCAAAATCATAGGAAGGATCCACGGGATCTTTTAGTTCCAGTATCTGGTTATTTCTTTTTATCTTTTTGGTGCCTACCGACGTAATAATATGCAACTCATTTCCCTTCCTTGGATTCAACCGGTAGTCGGTATTATTAAAATTATAATCAATTCCGACGTTTATAGAATTTACATCGGCATCCTGTGGTAACTGATGGTTTTGTAAGATTGCCGCCACATTAACCGAATTGAGAATGGTTTGAAATTTCTGTATAAATAGTTTGCCTGATTGCGTAGTGGAAAGCATGTATTGAGCACCCAGTTGGAGGTTTACATTCAGAAACGTGCTGTCCTTACGAAACATGTCAAACGCAAAATCCAACCCGACCGGCGTGTTAAATAAATAAGGATGCTGATAAAGCAGGTTTAAACGCGGCGATTTAACCTGTAACTGTTGCCAGTTGAATCCGATTGATTCACCCTGGCCCAGTGCATTACGGAGATTAATATTGGCCTCCCCGGTAACCAGCAGTTTTTTTGTGGAAAGCTGGTCATTGTTTGGTAAAAAACCAACCAGTACATTAACCTGGCTGCTGCGTTTGGGTTTCAGGTATAAATTGAGAATGGAGCCCATGGAGAGGAGGGAAAGATCGGAAGGTTTTTCTTCCTGTATATAAGGAAGCTCCAGGAGTTTTTTCGAGATGCGTCTTAATTTCTCCCGGCTATAGGGGCTGCCATCTTTTATATCAAGATATTTCTGTAAAAAAGAATTAGAAATTTTTACATCCCCATTAATTTTTATACTATCGATCTGGTATTTAGGGCCCTTTTCTACTTTTAATAATGCCGTTATTTTTTCGTCCTCCATCTGCAGACTATCCAGCCATACTTTCGCAAATGGATAACCGCTGTTTTCAAGATACACCAGCATTTTTTCCTGCCAGGTCTTTACCTGTTCAAAATCCATGGGTTTACCGGCAAACATTTTATCCCGAAAGCCCACAGCATCAAGTAATTCCGGTTCAATGAGCTTAGTATCCACCCCGGCCCAGGTATACTGATTGCCAATAAAAATTAATGCGGTTGCAAAAGTAGAATCGTAATGAATACTGTCCAGGGAAGCGGTTACATATCCCTTGACCCGCAGATCCGCTGTCAGTTTATTGATATAACCGTTGCAGGTAAAGCGATTGGAAAACTGCGAAGGAATAGCCAGCACGTCAGCGAGAAATGCGGAATCCCTGTCGGAGCTGCGCATTTTAAGCTGGTAAGTATTTTGTGCTGATGAATATTTCATAACCAGCAAAACAAAAAGCAATACTGATATTTGCAGTCTTAATTTTGACATCAGGTTTTCAACAGGATCCCGGGTTTAAAAATAATTCAATAACAGGGCATAAAGCTGAAATTATTTGGCTGGTATTTACATACATATTCCGTTTTGCCGGCAGGCCTGTCACTACTGTAATTTTCATTTTGCTACTTCCCTGACACATAAAAACGAATTGATTGCTGCTTTATTGAAAGAGATTGATATTCAGAGAAATTATTTACAAAATGAGCCAGTTGAAACCATTTACTTTGGGGGCGGCACGCCGAGCTTATTGCAGATTGAAGAGGTAAGACAGCAGTTGGAAGCCATCCGAAGCCATTTTACAATCTCCAAAACTGCTGAGATCACACTGGAAGCGAACCCCGATGATATTTCAGAGGAAAAACTGGTGGCCTGGAAAAAAGCTGGTATCAACCGCCTAAGCATTGGCATTCAGTCATTTTTTGAGGAAGACCTGCGGTGGATGAACCGGGCGCATTCAGCGCTGCAGGCTACAGCGAGTTTACAACTGGCCACAAAGCATTTTGATAATATTACCATTGATCTTATTTATGGTACTCCTGCGCTGACCCATGAAAAATGGAAGAAGAATGTTGAAACCGTTCTTTCGTATGGCATCCCGCATATATCCTGCTATGCACTGACTGTTGAGCCTAAGACACCGTTACAGAAAATGATCCGCCTGGGAAAATCGGAAAACATTAACCCCGACAAGCAATCGGAACAATTTTTACTACTAATGGATTGGCTTGATGAAGCGGGCTATGAGCACTATGAAATTTCCAATTTTTCAAAACCGGGTTTTCGCAGTCAACATAACTCC
>JAOQAL010000581.1 GCA_025963615.1 Chitinophagaceae bacterium
TCTTTACGTAGATCAGGTTTTTATTATTCAAGGTACATTAGTGAATGGAGAATGGCGGTTTTCGACAAACAGGCTGCCATCCGTGCCGGTTATGTTTGCGACCGTCGCTAAAAAGGGTTCCCGTGAACATCCGGAAAACAACAGTTTTGCGGGTTTGTCTGCGCAAGCCCGGCTTTTTGTTTTAAAAGCCGGTACCGTTAAAGACGGGCAATGTATGATAGATGAGAAATATTGGTTCGGGAACTAGGGGGCATGGCAAATGAAATGATTAAAACAAATAACATGTCTTTTTTGGAAGGTATATCGGTTTCAAAAATGGGAGATATTCTAAAACCGGTAAACTTAGAAGCTTTTGTATACAGGGGACACCCGGCAGGAAGATGCGGTAAAGCCTGCGGCAACACCCCGCAGGCTTTTTGTGTGACGGCCCTGGCTTAGGCAATGGTGTTTGTTTTCCTTAACTGGTGTTCTCCCGGTGGGAAGATGCGATAACGGATAGGCAGGAATAGGCCGCTTCCCTTTGACTATATTGTACAAAGCTCATCGCTTTACGGGAACCCGTAAGTTATCCTCATCGCTTGTTTCTACTTTTATTCCTGTTAATAATTAAAACGATTAAAATAGGATGGAAGAGATCAAGGCGATCAAACCGGGGCCTAAGCCAAAAAAGGATGATAGAACGGATGACAGGAGAAGGCATGTTGATCCGCCTGACCGGCTAAAACCTTCTGTTTACCGCCAGGGATTGATAGAAAGCGAAGACAAAATTTTTAAAGATGCGATAGTCCGTACTCCGCACGAATTCCGGGAACATAGGTCGACATGTGAGAAATTAGTTAAGATGCAACATTATGGGATTCCAACAAGGTTGCTTGATATCTCATCCAATCCACTTGTCGCACTATATTTCGCATGTGGAGAGCCATTTGATAAAGATGGGGAAATTGTTTTTTTTCAAGTTCCCGCGTCGAATATAAAATATTATGATAGTGACACCATTAGCGCACTAAGTAACTTGGCGCGCCGGTCAAAGACTTTTACGATTGATTTTGAAAAAAAGCAAGGGCCCTCTGCATTCAACAGGAGTGGTGATATGCCGCGCTTACACCATGACATTAAAGAAGAAAAATCTTATTTTCTGCCAATTATTGACAAAAGCCATATGCAACAGGTTTTTGTAGTAAAAGCAAAAATGGATAATGCCCGGATACTTAAGCAACAAGGTTTGTTCATGCTGTTTGGCATAGCCGGAGAAAAGACAAAGCCTGCAGTTGTTCCCGCCACATGGATCCCAGGTGGGGTAAAACTGATTATTAAGGCTGAAGATAAACCTAAGATTCGGAAACAATTGAGTTCCATTGGTATCGATAGCAGTACCCTGTTTCCTGAAATAGAGTATCAGGGACGGCATCTGATATCCACTTACGGAACCGGCAAATATAGTACGCATGAGTAACATTAAGATTTTATTGATTTCTCAGTTTCCCTTTTGATCGTGTTGTACAAGGCTCATCACTTACGGAAAATCGTAAACTATCCTCCTGGCTTGTTTTTACTTTTATTCCTGTTAATAATAAAAAACGAATAAAATAGGATGGAAGAGATCAAAGCGATCAAACCGGGGCCAAAGCCAAAAAGAGAGGACGGGGAACTGGATGAAAGAAGACGGGTTACGCCGGAAAAAAAGCCCGAATATCCTCCTTTAAAACCCCACATACATAAGCCGGGTGAAAAACGCTGATGGGCGAGGGGCATTGGTGGTTGTCTACTAATGTCGCTTTGTTATTTGACCGGGCGCTGGACGCGGCGATAAAATTGCTTTAAGTTTTGAAGGGCTGAAGCCGGCGCTTGATCAGCAGACGCGGCCGGGAGTTGGTCGCAGGAAAAATAGCAGGGTGGACGTTTCGTTTTAGGCTGGTGTAGAATGGTAATTCCATTTTTTTCTAAACCTGGATCAATCTTGAAACTTCATAATCACTTTTCTTTATATGGCTGCTGATGAACAAAAAGAGCAGCAGATGGGTCTGCTGAATCTGATCGTTTTCGTATTATCGGTTTATGTGCTGGACGCTTTACTGGCGGATACGTGGTGAAACTGCCGCCGGAAACCTCTTTGCTGCTGACCTATATCGATCATGCGATCTGCGTGTTTTTCTTCATGGAGTTTTGTTTGCGTTTTTACGCGGCGAAGGAGAAACTTACTACCTTTATTATCCCAGGATAGTTGAGTGCGGAATCACACACTCTATTATAGATTATATTCTGATATTATATATTTCTTACTGCGTATATGTTAAATCAATAATTAAAATTTATATGAGTAACAACATAGTAAAGCAACAGAATTCAAATGGCCATCTAAAATTTGAAGACATTATTCCGACACTCGCCGGTTTATACAGGCAGGGTTTGTTGGTGCCCTTTATTGGGGCAGGAATGAGCTACGGGGTGTGCTGTGGCTGGAATCAGCTCTTGAAAAATTTAGCTGCCAAGACAGCAGTTAGGCTTCCGAGCCATTCAAAGCGCAATGGACTATCATCGTCTGAAATAATAAGGGTGGCAGACGAAATTATCATGTCACTAAGACCTTATAAAGCTGAAGTTCAAATAAAAATCTATCAGGATGCACTTGCAGCGAGTCCCTCTTCAAAAAAAATTCCGGATCAAATGAATGCCCTTACAGAACTTTATTGGCCACTTACACTGACAACAAATTATGACGATGTGTTTTGGTACGCATCAGGGGCAAATAAGACTATTTCAACCGCCGAAAATTTAAAAGATGATAAACAGCGTAATATAGAGGTACTGGGACGAAGTATTAGCGATTGTCATCAAATTCTTCGTTCGCTGGATGGAGTAAATCCATCTGTTCTTTGGGCTTTGCAAGGTTTTGTCGGAGGACAATTGACAACGGCAGATCAAGTTATCTCCGATACTGGCAAACGAATAGATTTGGCCAGTCAAATTGTTCTCGGCCATCAACAATATCAGAAAGTAATTAATTCTTCATTACATTTTAGACGTGCTTTTTCCGAGGTTTTTCGGAGGCGGTCGTTACTTTTTCTGGGCTCCGGCATGCTCGAAGATTATCTTGTGAATCTTTTTAGTGAAACACTTCATAATCAAGGAGCAGGTCCATACCCCCACTTTGCTTTGCTTGAAAGCGGTTCGCAAAGTAAGTATGATTATTTGTTTATGCAGCAGCGTCTTGGCATTGTGCCCATTTTTTACAATTCGCATGAAGAACTGCCAGGACTTCTTCGCCAGTTTTCATCGGTAATAAAATATTGGCTGGACAAATCACCTTCTGTTCGACAACCATCAGCACCCTTTATTTTCCAGGATGAAATCGGTTTTAGCCTGGCAGGAAAATGCAAGAACGAAACAATTCCGGTAAAAGTAAGCTTGTGCAAGTCTGTTTTACCGATACCTAATCTAGATAATAGCGAATGTTCAGTAGTAAGTGTCGGCCGCTTCCACAATGCCCCGCTAATAGGCACTCAGGCTCAATCTCATATCATAGCCTTCCATAATAAATACCAGGATATGGCATCGAAAACATGGATAAATGTAGACAAAGACCCCAGTTTTGTATTTCGCTACGGTGAATATCCAATCTTTGGTATAGCGGCCCGGCAAAAAGATATGATCACCCGTTCTCACGATTCAAGAGATCTAAGTGTTATACCGGACGCAGTATGTGACCTTTTAAGAGAAACAGATGCTGCTGGTTTTGAGACGATACACATCGGTCCAATTGCAGCAGGAAGAAAGAAGCCGTGGCATCCGATTCATCCATTTGCTCAATCACTCAGAGGTATTATGAAATTTATTGACGGTCATCAAATAGGTCAAATAAAACGGATTAATATGTATATTATTGATCCGGCCACATGGGCTGCGATCATTTCTCGTAAAATTCATTTGGAGGCGTTACTAACATCAAAAATATCCAGTCATGTAATTGAAACGACGGACGCCAATGGTTTAACAGAAGTCTTTAACATAACGTTAAAAGAACTACCCACCTTAGGAGAGCTCTTGAAAGCCTGTAAAATTAACCCCGATTTATGGAACGTGAAGGTTTTCCCGTCTCCGTCTGATGGTAGTAATGATGTTTTGGAAAGTATGACAATAACGTCAACTATGAAATTAATACTTACTGCCAAAGCATTTAAATACAAAAACACTAACTAAAATACTATAAATTGTTGAGTGGCGTTCGTAATAATGAAATTGTGTTTGTCGGATCTAAACAAAAGCCGGATGGAACAATGAAAGTTAACAGATTATAGACTAAGTAGTTCCCGCACTTGATTGGAATTTATCTTTTTTAAAAATCTGGTCTAATTTAAAATCAAGGTGTTCAATCCTTTTGATAATACTTTCCAATTCATCTAAGGTAAAATGAATAGCATTAGGTTTATGTCTGAACTTAGCTAAAGCGATTCCGGTGATCTCGTCTTTTTCGTCAACAATTGGGATCATTGGATAATGAGCAAATTGATTTCTTAGATCATTCAGTGCAGAAAGTTCTTTAAAAATTTCACCGTGCTTTTTCCTGTTACCCTCGGCCTGGTTATAAACAATGGATTGAAAGCTCGCTCTTTTATTTTCAAAGGTCATTCTCTCTAGTAAAGTATGGTACATTTGATTACCTGAATTCTTATCGGTTGTAAATGATTCCGTTATAATAACACTCATTGTCATTTCCAAAAAAGCGAATTGGTTGATGATTTTACCTCTGTAATAATTTGCACGGTTTATGTAATTTTCTAAATTAATCATTGCTAAAACTTTAATTTATACCTATAAATCCATACAAAATTTCAAATTACTTTTTTATCACGGATTCTGCACGTATAGCATCGTGATTAATCAAAAAATCGATGTGTACATACATTAGGATAGGCTGCTTGCCTTTGATTATTTTGCACAAAGTTCATCCCTTTATGGGAAACCGTAAGCTATCCTCCTGGCTTGTTTATACTTTTATTCCTGTCAATAATTAAAACGATTAAAGTATGAGCTAAACAACGTGGTACTAACGGTTTGAGTAGTGATGATTTTT
>JAOQAL010000589.1 GCA_025963615.1 Chitinophagaceae bacterium
AGCTAAAATATGTAGAAGCTTTTGTGATGGACATGAAAGCCGATACGGCTAATATTAACCGGATAATTAAAGCTGATATTCGAAAGGGAATGGCATTGGATAGTTTATTGAAAGTATCCAAAATGGATTTGAAGCAACCCGGAATATCAAAAATGTTTATCGGCAATTTTATTAGGGGAGTGCAAATGCCAAGACTAACACCTTCCAATTCTGCTATTACTCAGCTAAAAAATACCGGATCTTTAAGACTACTCACGCACAAAGGAGCCATTGATAGTATTTTGAAATATGAAAGTTTGAATCAGACAATCATAGACCACAACGAAATCTACCGACAAAATAATAACCTTGTATGGGAATCAAGCTATCCCATTATAGATGCCAGGATTTTTGAGGATACTACCTATGTTAAATTTTTCCAGAGAGCACTAACAGATAGACAAACACCACCCTTGTACCTGAATGAGGAAAAGCTCCATATATTTTTAGGCCTTGCAACAAGGGAGTCTCTTTTTAATAAAGTAAGCAGATCTTATGTAGAAACTCAATTACAGAGAGCAACTGTAATGTTAGCCTTTTTTGAAAGGGAGTATCATATAGAAAACAAGATTGCTAAAGAATAATTAATCAGCGTGAAACAAAATATACTGAAGTAAGGAAAAGTGAACTACTTAATACAAAAAATGCTTCCTGGAATTTCAAACACTGATTGAAGCTAAATACGGGATTAAAAATTAAAAAACCATAGAAGTCCCTTACCGTTTTCCGAGACCTATCATTCGGAATAAACAGGTAAATACCTTTTATGCATACATTTCTATATTCATTTTGAAAATTCCCTGTGAAACTCCGTGTACTTTGTGCCTCTGCGGTGAAAAAAATGTTTGCACTTTTATTATGCAGTTTTTTTTCTTTACCACAGAGGAACAAAGTACACGGAGTTTCACAGAGAATATCTTTAATTTCAATGGAGTTTAATAGCACATTACATCTCATTTTAAATACTTTCTATGAAAACAGCCACGCTGATTATTTTACTGATCATTCCTACGCTTTCATTTTCACAGGGCGATTCTGAAATAGTTTTACTTGACATGCAGGTGAAAGGCAGAACGGTCACCCTTTCCAACCCTGTAAACGTTACAAATCATAAAGGATATGATAACCAGCCTTTCTTCTCACCCAAAGAACCATTGTTGTATTTTACTTCCGACAGGGATACTCCCAATACGGATATCAAAATATATAATTACCAAACCGGCACCACTTCTTTTTTGACCAATACACCGGAAAATGAATACTCTCCCACAGTTACTCCCGATGGCAAATTCATCTCCTGCATCATAGCAAGAAAATCGCCCTTTGCACAGGACCTGGGAAAATATCCCGTTAATGGCGGAGACCCCATCATCCTGATCAATAACCTGGTAGTAGGTTATCATGCATGGATCGATGATAACAGGCTGTTGTTATTTGTGTTGGATGGCAACCGACACAACAGCCTGCATTATTATGATCTTCGAACCAAAGAAGATAAGGTGATCGCAAAAAGCCCCGGCCGCTCACTCTGGAAAATTCCCGGCGGGAATGCAATGAGCTTTGTTGATGAAACGGATTCTCTAAGCTGGAAAATAAAAAAACTAGATATAAACACTATGCAGATCTCAGACATTGGCCCAACCTTGTTAAGAAAGGAAGACATGGCATGGACCAGTAACGGGATCATTATTATGAGTGACGGATCATCGCTATTTTCGTTGCAACCTGGCGGCAGTGAAGGCTGGCAAAAAATAAACATACTGAATAACAATGCATCTATACAAGGCATTACACGTTTGGCGGTAAATGCAGATAATTCAAAGATTGCGATTGTGGTAAGGGAATAACGAACATTGACTGGAAAAATCAAACGGGTTATAAAACAAAAACAAAAACAAAGTTGCTCATGAAAAATTATTCTATATGGTTAAAAGCCGCAGGTATCTTCCAGTTCATCACCGCAATTATTCATTCGGCCACACTATTTATTACGCTGCCGCCAAACAACGAGACAGAAAAGCAACTATCTGTTTTAATGAATACGTATCAATTTGATATGGGTGCAGGATTTCATCGTACAATGAACGATATGACGATAGCATTAAGTGCATGCCTGTGTTTGGTTTGTTTATTGGGCGGCTTGCTCAACTGGTACCTGCTCCGGAAAAAAGTGGAACCTCAAATTATGAAAGGAGTCATAAACATAAATCTGTTTGTATTCGGGATTAGCTTTGTATTGATAGCAAGATTTGCTTTTTTAGAGCCTGTTATTTTGATGGGTTTGATTGTTCTGTGTTTAATTCTGGCAAGGGTCACAATAGGTAAAGCGTCTGGTGCACAATCTTCATAAACAATGAAAACAGAGATCATTCATAAAGAACTTACGTTGGACCTTTCCGGTTTTTCCGGCATCGCCGCCAATAAGGACTATGCAGGAACTGCGTTCCGTTTAATGGATAAGATCTGGCCGATCATTAGATCCAACGGTTTAAAACATAAAGGACTAAACATCTGGGTGTATGAGCCCGGCGATAAAGTATTTGCCGGTGTTGAGTTTGAAAGTATTCCCAATCCGCATTTAGGACTTGAACAAAAAAAGATCACGCTTGAAAAATATGCATACTACAAACACATAGGTCCCTATAGCCTGATCAAACACGCGGGAGCCAATATGAGAAATGAATTAAGGGAAAATGGTTTTGAAGCTGGATCTCTATACATTGAAATATATGGGCATTGGAATAATGATGAGAGTAAATTGGAGACGGAGCTTTTGATATCTGTCAGGTAAAAAAGTAAGGACGCCGTATCATTACGACGTCCTTACTTTTTTGCGCCTATTAATACCCGGGGTTTTGCTGCGCCTGCATACCGGGATTTGCATTGATCTCTGTTTGAGAAATGGGCAGCACGGTTTTAAAGAATGCCCTGTCGAGTGTTTTTGGACGGGTAGGCACTGATATTCCGATAACGTCATCGTTAAATGTGATCGTTTTATTCAGTCGTATCATGTCAAAAAATCTTTGTCCTTCGCCATATAGTTCTTTGCTTCTTTCATCAAGGATCATGTCTGAAGTTACCGTTGCTGCGGTTGCCGCAATCAAATTGGGCGAACGTTTCCGGATCGCATTGAGGTAAGTGGCTGCTTTAACTGCATCAGTGGACAAAGCAGCTTCCGCCGCAATTAAATAAATTTCGGATAGCCTGATCACTTTGATGTTTACTGCGGTGGTAGTCGCTTTTCCATCCCCGGCCAATGCAGTGCTCCCGCTGTATTTATACAGAGCTCCTTTACGCGGAACAGCGGTAGTGGAGATCTCATCATCATTCATCACACCCCATCTTATATCGGCGGCATCCTGTTTTAACCGGGTAAGAAAATAATCGCTCGCGATAAACCAGCCTAAAATAGTACTTCCACCATCGCCTTTTTTTCTGTGGTAAGCGCCAAGCGAATTCGCACCCAGGTCTCCTTCGAGCGCATAAACGCCTATTTCAAAAATAGATTCTGAACCAAACTGTGTTTTCCATGAGTCTACCCAATTGGCGTTGGTATACAGCGTGTACACATTGCTGAGGATGATCTCTTCTGCAGATTTTAAAGCATTGGCATAGTCTTTCATATACAGGTATACCCTTGCCTGCATAGCTAAGTTGCCGTAATAATTAATAAAACCATTAGCTTTTGTTTTGGCCAATAACGGAGCGCCCGCTTTTAAGTCGGATAATATTTGCGTGTAATTATCTCCCACTGTATTCCTGAGTGGCTGTGCCGACGATTTCAAAGGCGTTGTAATATTCGGTACGCCGTAGGCGGTTTTGTCAACATCGTAAGATTTTCCATACAATCTAACGAGGTCAAAATACATGATGGCCCTGAGTGTTAAAGCCTGTCCTCTATAACTGCTGAAACCAGTTGTGCCCGTCGCTTCCAGTTGATCTATGTTTTGAAGCAGGTTGTTGAGTTGTAACAGCGAAAAGTATATCTGCGACCAGAAACCCGAGTAATTTCCGCTGGAAGGAGAATGGTTAAAAGTATACAGCCCATCATTACCCCTGCCCTGTGATGGGATCGTCATGTCGCCGCCTTTAGCATCGCCATACAATACGAAGTTCCTGCCGTAATAGTCGGAGCTGCTCATGCTGCGGATAATGCCATTGATCATTATCTGCGCGTCGGCCGGCGTTTTTATCGAGGTAGTGGCATCTACCTGGTTAGTAGGCTGCACGTCGAGTGTTTTCTTGCATGAAAACAAAATCAGCGCCAGCAGGCCGGGTAAAAATATTTTTAGTTTATTCATGATATAAAATGTTTGATGGATTAAAAATTGATATCGATACCAAATGTGTAGATCTTGCCGATAGGAGTTTCCCATCCACGCGTTCCATATTGGTTTACTTCCGGATCTGCGGTTTTATACTTTGAGGAAGTAAGCAGGTTGCTTCCATTAAAGTATATCCTCGCGCTGGTCAACCCGATCTTACGAATGAGATTGCCCGGTAAATTGTAAGCGAGGTTGATATTTTTTAACCGTACAAAGCTGGCGCTATGCATCTGGCGTGTGCTGTATTGCATCTGATCGGTAAGATCAATACCCCTGATAAGCGGAGATGTTCCGGCCGTGTTTTCCGGGGTCCACATATCGGAATAAACAGATTTGGCCCGTATCCTTTCAAAGTAATAACCATCATCGGAGACATCTTTAAAAGCGCCATCATATAGATCGCCGCCCATTTTATAAATAAAGTTCAACCCAAGCGTAAAATTTTTATAAGATACATCTGTGTTCAACCCGCCATATACATCAGGCATGGCGTTTCCGATGATCGTGTAGTTTGCTTTGCTGAATGCATAAGTTGCACCTCTTCCATTATATATAAAATCACCTGCTTTCGAATCAGCAGGATTATTTACATACCAAACGTTATTACCGTTCTTGGCATCTACACCTCCCCACTCATAACCATAATAGCTTAAGGTAGGCGAGCCTTCCCTGTATATAAATTGCGCCCTGGCATCGCCTCCTGTTGGATCATACCAGATAATATCCCTTCCTCCATACAATTTGGTAACTTTTGATTGTATGAATGATGCGTTCACAGAAGCGCTCCACCTGATGTTTTTGTTACTGATTATGTCGCCGCCAAGTTCTACTTCAATGCCCCTGTTATTTATTTCGCCT
>JAOQAL010000615.1 GCA_025963615.1 Chitinophagaceae bacterium
AAATGAGAAACAATTATACCAGGTTTATGAGCGCAATTATTATGATGGAAAAGTTGATGCGGGTTATTCTACGCAGGGTTTGCTGGCCGAAGAACTTAAAAAAGGAATTCCCGAAATACAATTCGCCAGCGGTTTTGAATATGCTTCGGCGCCCGGTACACTTAGCACATTCGAAGCAGGAAATAAAGTCAATAAGATGGGTGGCCTGTTTGCAGGCGGGGATTTTTTCACCATGTTCAGCTATCCCTTATTGCAGGGAACTCCGCAGGCAGCTTTGAATTCTCCAGGTGGAATTGCCATCTCAAGGAAAATGGCTGAGATTTTTTACGGAAATCCTGAAAAAGCGATGGGACAACTGATCCGCTTTGAAAATAAAGAGGAGTTGAAGGTTACCGCGGTTTTTGAAAATATTCCTGTTAATTCTTCCCAGCAATTTGATTACTTAAGAACCTGGTCCGATTTCGTAAAAGAAAATCAGTGGGTCCATAACTGGGGCAATACAGACCCTGCTACGTTCGTGCAACTGAATAAGGAGGCGGATCCGGTTAAAGTAGAAACCAAAATAAAAGATTTTATTTACAAGTATAAGCAAAAAGATAATGCATTTCGCGTGGAACTGGCATTACAACCCTATGGCGAAAAATATCTTCATTCAACTTTTAAAAATGGTTATGTGGAGGGCGGGCGCATTGAATATGTACGACTTTTTACTTTGGTTGCGGTATTTATTTTGCTGATCGCCTGTATTAACTTTATGAACCTTGCAACGGCCCGATCAGCTAAACGGGCCAGGGAAGTAGGCCTGCGAAAGGTTATCGGCGCAGTTCGTTCTTCGCTGATCATTCAATTTATAGGCGAAGCTATGCTGCTTACCCTTATCGCCATTGTTCTGGCTGTAGTTTTCGCGGCTTTGTTATTGCCGGCTTTTAACGGTCTTACCGGAAAACAATTATCCCTCCCTGTTACACAACCTGTTTTCTGGACAGCTTTAACCGGCTTACTTATCATCACCGGTTTCGTTGCAGGAAGTTATCCTGCACTTTTCCTGTCTTCATTAAATCCTGTGCGGGTCTTAAAAGGCAGTTTGAAATTCAGTTGTGGAGCGACCTTCTTCCGGCAAGGCCTGGTTGTTTTCCAGTTTACACTTTCTATAATACTGATTACCGGTATGATCGTGATTTACCGCCAGATGGATTATATCCAGACTAAAAATCTGGGCTACGATCGTGAAAATCTTTTATATATTCCGATTGAAGGAGAGCTGGTAAAGAAATATGATCTATTCAAGGAAGAAGCAGCTAAAATGCCGGCCATACTTACCATTTCAAAAATGAGGAATTCGCCAACCATTATAGAACACCATACAGGAAGTATAAGCTGGCCCGGAAAAGATCCCAACCTCATGGTATCATTTGCTGATGGAGTCGTGGGATATGATTTTGTAAAGACTATGAAGCTGCAATTAAAAGATGGTCGTGATTTTTCTAAAGAGTTTGGCGCCGATTCAGCAAGCTATATATTAAATGAAACCGCCGCAAACAGAATCGGTTATAAGAACCCGGTGGGTCAAACGGTGATATGGGGAAACCATCCTGGTAAAATTATCGGCGTGCTGAAAGATTTTCATTTTAGTTCAATGCACCAGGCCATTGATCCACTGATCATTCGCCTGGATGAAAATTGGTCCTGGGGTACTGTCCTGGTGCGTACCAAGGTTGAAAATACCCGCGAAGCTATTGCCGGCCTGGAAAAGATCTGTAAATCATTGAATCCCAAATTTCCTTTTACCTACCAGTTCTCCGATCTGGAATTTGAAAAGCTTTATAAAAGCGAAGAACTGGTGAGTAAACTATCCAATTACTTTGCGTTCCTGGCTATTTTCATTTCATGCCTTGGTTTATTTGGATTGGCAACCTTTACGGCAGCACAACGTACCAAAGAAATCGGTGTCCGCAAAGTGCTCGGAGCATCCGTACCCGGTATCGTTGTCATGTTATCCAATAACTTTTTAAAACTTATAGCTATTGCTATTCTCGTCGCATTCCCCGTGGCATGGTTCGCGATGAACCAGTGGTTGCAAGGTTTTACTTACAAGATTGCTATTGAGTGGTGGATGTTTGCCATAGCAGCGGTAGCGACGATTGGTATTGCGTTGCTCACGGTGAGTTATCAAAGTATTAAAGCGGCGTTGAGTAACCCGGTGAAGTCACTCAGAACGGAGTAAAGAGTGAGGATCGATGCCGGAGGATTGCCAATGGCGTATTACCTTATGATGGTCTTGTTTTAGTTCTTCAAACAAAATGTGTACACGATGCTTAATAATTATGTCAAAACAGCGATCCGTCATGCCTGGCACAATAAGTTGTATTCATTTATTAATGTATCGGGGCTGGCCATAGCCATTGCCTGTGTATTGCTGGCAGTATTGTTTATAAAAGATGAAAATAGTTTTGACCGGTTTCACGAAAAAAAAGCTAATCTCTTTCGTGTCACCACTACGCTAACTGGCAATAAAGAAGAGAAGAAAAAGATGGTAGGAGGCACCGGCCAGGTACAGGGACCTGCCTTTAAAGAAGGGGTGCCGGAAATACAGGACTATGCCCGCCTGTTAGGTGGCGATATTTATGGTGACATAGCTGCAAATGAAAAAATACTCAATTTGCGAATGCTGTTTGTTGATGAAAGTTTTTTCAATATTTTCTCATTCGACCTGCTGAAAGGCAACCGGCAAACTGCGCTTAAAGAAATCAACTCCGTGGTTCTTACTGAATCCACGGCGCTAAAGCTTTTTAACAGCATTGATGTAGTGGGCAAGACAATACAGGTAGATGCCGATCCTTCTGCTAAAAGGCTGGGAAAACCGCTTATTATTTCAGGTGTTGTAAAAGACCCGCCAAACAATTCATCGATTCGGTTTGATGCATTGTTTACATTGAAGTTCATGCAGCTTTCATTTGAAGATAATGCGTGGTTGAATCAATATCTTGGCACCTTTGTGCTGCTGCATCCGAAAGCTGATATCAAAGTGGTAACCAGTAAGTTTGATGAGGTTTTTGCAGCACATGCGAAAGAACAGGTTGCTTAAAATATAAAGAAGTATGGTTACGATCCGCATATTAGTTATGGTCTGCAACCCATCACGGAGATACACCTGAACCCGCTGCCCAGCGGAGCGGGGGGACGGGAGGGCGGAATTTTAAACGAGGGAAATCCTGTTTTCTCCTGGATGTTTTTGGGTATAGCTTTTTTCATTTTGATGATGGCGGCTATCAATTTCTTCAATATGAGTATTGCCGGTTCGTTGAAAAGAGCCAAAGAAGTAGGGG
>JAOQAL010000677.1 GCA_025963615.1 Chitinophagaceae bacterium
TCGCATCGCATTCCTGAAATAAGTGATGAAGTGTACCGGGTAGACGATGCAATGATGGCTGGCTTTGGCTGGGAAATAGGAGCCTTTGAAAGCTGGGACATACTGGGCGTGGCACGAACTGCAGATGCCATGAAAGCAGCAGGTTATAAAGTGGCTGCCTGGATAGAAGAGATGATTGCAGCCGGTAATAAATCATTTTATAAAATTGAAGGCGGCAAAAAATTTTGTTACGACCCGGCTTCCAAAACCTATAAACCATTACCCGGCGGTGAAGCGTTTATTGTAATGAGTAATTACCAGGACAAAACAATCTGGAAAAATGGAAGCAGCCGTATTTATGATTTGGGGAATGATGTATTGGGCTTGCAATGGTTTACCAAAATGGGCAGCATGGGCGGCGATGTGTTGACGGGCATTCAAACGGCCATTGAAAAAGCAGAGAGAGATTATAAGGGATTGGTAATCGCCAATGAAGGCGCTAACTTTTCTGCCGGAGCCAATGTAGGTTTGATCTTTATGCTGGCGATTGACCAGGACTATGATGAACTGGATATGGCTATCCGTGTTTTTCAAAACACAATAATGCGGGTGAGATATTCATCAGTTCCTGTGGTAGTAGCCCCGCATGGTTTGGCCATCGGTGGTGCTTGTGAATTAAGTCTTCACGCAGATAAATGTTGTGCCGCGGCGGAAACCTATACCGGATTGGTGGAGTTGGGTGTAGGATTAATTCCGGGAGGGGGTGGCACCAAAGAATTTGCATTAAGGGCATCGGATGAAATGCATGAAGACGAACCGGAAACCATCACGCTAAAAAATCGTTTTCTCACGATCGCAACAGCCAAAGTGGGAACTTCGGCGCAGGAAGGTTTTGATATGGGAGTTTACAGGAAGGGGCATGATGAGGTAGTGGTAAATATAAACCGCAGGATTTCCGAAGCAAAAAAATCAGTTATTGAAATGTATGATAGCGGTTATGTAATACCGGTACAAAGGAGCGATGTAAAAGTATTGGGCCGCTCGGCTTTAGGAGCTTTATATGCCGGCATTAATGGTATGTGGCGGGGTAACTATGCAACAGACCATGATGTAGTGGTTGCAAAAAAATTAGCTTATGTCATGTGCGGCGGCGATTTAACAGAACAAAGTCTTGTTTCAGAAAAATATTTATTAGATCTCGAAAGAGAAGCTTTTCTTTCTTTATGTGGTGAAAAGAAAACGCTGGAACGAATACAGAGTGTATTAAAAGGTGGCAAGCCCGTGCGAAATTAAGATCAGACCGGGAGCGCGGATCAGGTATATGGGAGAAATTGAAATAAATAACACCGATAGGTTATTAGTACTCCGGTCCCACATCATCACGTATGGTAATGCGGCGGATGCATTGGTTACAGAATCCATCCGGGATGAAATAGAATCGATGTGGAATGAGGTGCGCGGACGTATAAAGATGCATGGCTTTAACTTTCAGATTGTTTTCACTATCACAGCTTCATTTCAACCAGCCATAACACCGATTGAAATTTATCAAAATCTTGATCCACGGAATAATTATTTCCGCATTGAAAAGTGGGCACAGCATAACATTTCTTTCGTAGACGGACTGGGCTGTAACAGTGGTTATTTTTTACTTGAAAATTTATACAAAGGATCTACTACCGCGGCCCATGAATATGGGCATACTTTAGGATTAGCACATCCTCAGGATATTGATTACCGCGGTAGCGGCGTGCCCGGTATTATGTATCCACGCGGTACCCTGGTGGATGCGTCCTTTCAATACGATCCTGCTAAACCCGCCGGTGTTACTGGTGGCACGATGCATCCCATCCACCGCAAAGTGCGTCAAACCGATATTGACGATCTGAAAATTCACAGGTTGAAATTTGAAAATGGCAAAGCAGTGATTGGCGAATTTACCAATGTATATCATCAGCATCATGCGGCTCCCAAGGCGGACTGACAACCATCTGTTCCGGTTAAAAACGCATTATTTGAAACATTGTTTATAAAAAATGTGCTTATCTATTTTCCCCGGAGAGCATAGTTTTCTGTAAATTATATTTCATTCCATACATTAAACCCTGTTTTATGAGCAAAAGATCTTTAACCCTGCTGGGCATTCTTGCTGCATGTTATGCCTTTACCCAGCCCAGGCTTCCTCAAAATTATTACTGGCAAAAATTTGATAACGGCCTTGAGGTCGTTGTGATCGAAAATCACAAAGTGCCTCTTGCCACTATTGAAATCGCAGTCAAGAACGGCGCCTACACCGAGGGTCCTGAATACAGCGGACTTTCCCATTTATTTGAACACATGTTCTTTAAGGCCAACAAGGATTATCCGGACCAGGAAAAGTTTCTTAAGCGGACGAAAGAACTTGGAGCTATCTGGAATGGCACAACGGGCAATGAAAGAGTGAATTACTTTTTCACCTTTGATAAAGATAGTCTTGAAGCCGGTTTAAAATTCATGAATGCGGCTCTCCGGTTTCCCATTTACCGCGCAGAAGATATGCAGAAGGAAAGACCGGTAGTGGACGGCGAATTTCAACGCGGTGAAAGTGATCCTTTTTTTCAGTTATGGATTGACGTTAATAAACGCACGTGGGGAGACCTGTTCACACGGAAGAATGCCATTGGCGATCACGATATCATTAACACCGCCACGCCTGAAAAAATGATGATTATAAAAGATAAATATTACCATCCTAATAATTCAATACTTGTCATTTGTGGTGATGTAAAACATGAAGATGCCTTTGCGTTGTCAAAAAATATTTATGGAGACTGGCAACACAGTGGGTTTGATCCTCATGAAAAATACCCGATACCTGAATTTAAACAACTGGAAAAATCAGATTATAATATTAAAGT
>JAOQAL010000709.1 GCA_025963615.1 Chitinophagaceae bacterium
AATGGTCATGATAATTTTTTACATGATGGCTCTGCCAGGAGCCTGTTGGAAGCGGTGATTTGGCAGGGAAGTGAAGTGGATGCATCCCGGCACAAGGGAAAAGCCATGTCGGCTGCAGAAAGAAACGCGCTGATAAAATTCCTGGAGTCTTTTTAGCCCGTCTGAATCAGCGAGGGTGTTGAAAGAATTTCCTGGTAGCCTCAATGGTTTTATCCAGGTCTTCATAACTCAGCGCATTGCTCAAAAACCAGGTCTCATAAGCGGACGGCGGCAAATAAATGCCAGCCTGAAGCATATGATGAAAGTAGGTATTAAATAGTGAATTTTCTGCAGCGGCAGCAGATGCGAAATCAATCACAGGTTTCTCGCTGAAATGAATACTGATCATGGAGCCAAGCTGATTAATTACATAAGCTTGTCCAGACTCTTTTAACAAGCCATCCAATCCATTTCGCAGGTAGGATGCTTTCTCATCCAGTTCCTTGTAAATTCCCGGGTTATTTTTTAATTCTTTTAATAAGGTATAACCGGCAATCATGGCAATAGGATTACCGCTCAACGTGCCAGCCTGGTAGACATTCCCAAGCGGCGCAATATGCTGCATGATTTCTTTTTTACCCCCAAAAGCGCCCACCGGCATGCCGGCGCCGATTACTTTACCGTAAGTGATTAAGTCAGCATTGATTTTTAATCTTTCCTGAGCACCTCCTGGTGCTAAACGAAACCCGGTCATCACCTCATCAAAAATGAAAATGATATTTTCTTCGTCACAAATTTTTCGTAAACCAGCAAGGTATCCCTCCTGCGGCAGAATGCAACCCATATTTCCAGCAACCGGTTCAATGATAATGGCGGCGATTTCCTTTTTATTTTCAGCCACTAATTTTTTTACCGCTTCTAAATCATTGTAAGCACAGGTCAGCGTGTCATTGCTTACACCGCCCGTCACACCCGGGACCGTTTGAATATTGAAGGTAGCCAGACCACTACCGGCTTTTACCAAAAACGAATCAGCATGACCATGATAACATCCTTCAAACTTGATGAATTTATTCCTACCAGTGTATCCTCTTGCTAAGCGTAAAGCGCTCATGCAGGCTTCCGTGCCACTGCTTACCATTCTTATCAAATCAATATTTGGCGCCATACTTTTTATCAACTCGGCCATCTCGACTTCTAACTCCGTGGGCGCACCAAAGGACGTGGAATCCAGGGCCTTTTCCTGGATCGCTTTTACTACCGGTTCATAAGCATGCCCAAGTATCATGGGACCCCATGAATTGATATAGTCAATGTATTTGTTATCATCTACATCGTATAAATAGGCCCCCCTGGCTTTTTTTATAAAAAGGGGAATACCCCCTACACTTTTAAAAGCCCGCACCGGTGAATTCACGCCGCCGGGAATGGATTGCTGGGCACGGGAAAATAGTTGGATACTGTTATTCAATTTCATAATGGTGAATAGTGAATGGTCAATAGTGAATGGTGAATAGTGACCCGATAGCTATCGGGTGGTCAAAGATCAATGGGTCGCTTTTAGTCCAATCAATCCTTAAAGTATTTTAAAACATCTTATCATAGAATTTTCGTCAGTTTACAGCATTCAAACACAACTATTTTTGAAAAAGAATAAACATCCAGTTTTTGATGATTTAACGTTAGAAACATAACTTAAAATTTAATTGTAATTGAATTTTTCTTTCAATTTACATAAATTACAAAACCAGGAAGACTCTATTCATCATTCACCACCCAATAGCTATCGGGTCACGACAATAATCTCACGGCATCTTTGGCGAAATAAGTTGCTATGAGATCAGCACCGGCTCTTTTTATTGCAGTCAGCGTTTCCAGGATGGCTTTGTTTTCATCAAGCCAGCCCATTTTAGCAGCGGCTTTTATCATGGCGTATTCACCGCTGATATTATAAGCGCTTACGGGAACATTCACCGCATTTTTAACTTCCCGGATAATATCAAGATAAGCTAATGCTGGTTTTACCATTACAATATCTGCGCCTTCTTCTACATCCTGTAGTGTTTCTTTGATTGCTTCAAGGCGGTTTGTATAATTCATTTGGTATGTTTTCTTATCCCCAAAACCAGGAGCACTATCCAGGGCATCCCGGAAAGGCCCATAAAAGCAGGAGGCATATTTGGCACTATAAGCCATGATGCCAACTTTGGTGAAATGGTTTTCTTCCAATCCATTTCTAATCGCATGGATCCTGCCGTCCATCATGTCACTCGGCGCGACAAAGTCAGCCCCCGCTTTCGCGTGGCTCAAACTCATTTTTACCAAGGCTTCTACAGTTTCATCGTTTATAATTTCGCCATCTTTTACAATGCCATCATGTCCGTATGAGGAATAAGGATCGAGGGCCACATCGGTCATCACCAGCATTTCAGGCACCGCCTCTTTAATGGCTTTAATGCTGCGCTGCATCAGCCCATTTTCATTCCAGGCTTCTTTCCCTGTATTGTCTTTTGTTTCATCCTTTGCTTTTACAAAAAGCAAGACACTTTTCAATCCCATGCCCCATAATTCTTTTACTTCTTTCACGGTTACATCCAGACTATTCCGGAAATATCCGGGCATGGAGGAGATTTCTGTTTTTATAGCTGAACCTTCATCAATAAATAAAGGAACTATAAAATCATTGGGTGTAAGAAGGGTTTCAGCCACCAGGCTTCTTATGGCGGGATTGCTTCTTAATATCCTGTTTCTTCGTTGTAGGTACATAATAATGTCTGATCTCTGATTTTTAGATTTCTGAGTTCTTCTTATTTTATTTAGCAGCTTGATCCTCCAGTCTCCGCCATCTAGCATCTAGCATCCAGCCTCCAGCAACCATTCCCTCGGATGCAAACACACCCCTAATAATTTCGCTTCTTCACTCCCTGGCTCGGGCTGATAATCATATTCGAACCGGACGGTCGGTGGCAGGCTCATCAATATACTTTCTGTTCTTCCATTTGTTTTTAAACCAAACAAAGTTCCCCGGTCATGAATAAGATTGAATTCAACGTATCGTCCCCTTCTTATTTCCTGCCAATGTTTGTTTTTTTCATTCCAGGAAGTATCTTTTCGTTTTTGGATAATTGGTAGATAGGCTTCCGTAAAACTATTGCCATTTGCAAACTGAAAAGAAAGTAACCGCTCAGCATCTTCTTCATCTGCCGGCCTCAAATGATCGTAAAACACACCTCCTATTCCACGCATTTCATTTTCCCGGTGTTTATTAGCAAAATATCCGTCACACTGTTTTTTATAAAGAGGGTACAATTCCTTTCCAAAAGGATCCATTGCATTCTTTAACGTTTGATGAAAATGAATGGCATCTTCTTCAAATAGATAATAAGGCGTCAGATCAGCGCCACCTCCAAACCAGCGATCTTTGACCGTACCATCTTCCTGATGCACTTCAAAATATCGCCAGTTGGCATGCGTAGTCGGAACAAATGGATTGAGGGGATGAATGACCAGGCTTAAACCGCAGGCGAACCAGGTGTCACCATCAATTTGCAGTTGTTTTCGCATCATATCCGTAACAGGGCCATAAACCACTGAAACATTCACTCCGCCTTTTTCAAAAATATTTCCGTTTGCAATCACTCTGGTCTTACCGCCACCACCGCGGCCTTCAGCGCGCTGCCAATCATCTTCGCGGAATTTGGCTTTACCATCAAGCCCTTCCAGCGCCTTGCAGATATGATCCTGCAAAGAATAAACATATCCAATCCATTTATCCCGAAATGTTTTTGTTTCTTCTTTCTTCATAGCTTTTTTATTATTCAGCTACCAGTATCCAGCATCCAGCATCCAGTATCCAGCATCTAGCATCCATACTCTTTCACCGCTTCCACAAATGCTTTTGCATGATCAACAGGTACATCGGGCGTAATACCATGTCCCAGATTGGCAATATAATTTTGCGTACCGAAACCATCAATCATTTCTTTTACCCATTTTTTAATTTCCGGGATTGGCGCTAATAACCTGGAGGGATCAAAATTACCCTGTAACGTTATTTTATTACCGGTCAGTTCCCTGGCATATTGAGGCGTTACACACCAGTCAATGCCCAATCCCGCCGCGCTGCTTTCACTTAAATCTTTCAGTGCATACCAGCTACCCTTTGGAAATAAAATGACAGGGACCTCTTTTTGTAAAGCATCCGCAATCTGAATTAAATAAGGCTGCGCAAAGGTTTTAAAATCCCCCGGACTTAAACAACCCGCCCAACTATCAAAAACCTGTAATACATCGGCACCCGCTTTTGCCTGCGCCTTTAAATAATTAATGGTGATATCCGTAATTTTTTGAAGTAACTGATGTGCCATGTTTGTCTCTGTATAAGCAAATCGTTTCGCCTTATCCCATGTCTTACTGCCTTTTCCTTCCACCATATAACAAAGAATCGTCCACGGCGCCCCTGCAAAACCAATCAACGGCACTCTTCCATTCAATTCTTTTTTTGTCAGCGACAAAGCATCAGTAACATAATGCAGACTTTCTTCTACCCCGGTAGTAATCAGCGCATCAATATCTTTTTGCGTTTTAATGGTACCGGGTAGTGACGGCCCTTTACCTTCTTCCATCAACACCTCAAGCCCCATAGCCTGTGGAATGACGAGTATATCAGAAAAAATAATGGCAGCATCTACACCAACCTGGTCAACGGGTTGCAACGTGATGGCTGTGGCCAGTTCGGGTGTTTGAACACGGGTGAAAAAATCATATTTTGCTTTCAACTTTAAATAATCAGGTAAATACCTGCCTGCCTGCCGCATCATCCATACCGGCGGACGCTCTACTTTTTCCTTCCTTAATGTTCTTAATAATAAATCGTTCTTAAGTTGAGACATGGTTTACCTGTTTAAATATGATTTTAAGTATTGAATAATGGGCCGGGCAGGCCTATCACTGAAACTTCATAACTCATTAACTGAAGTAATTCGCCACTTCCCTGATCATATGATCTTTATCCGGCGTTTTACTTATGATAATTTTATTTTCCGAATATTTTTTAATCCTGTTGGAAGTTGTATTGCCTATGGCAAAAAGAATAGTGTTTTCCTGTGTCTTATTGATTTTGAAAAAACTATCAACAGCACTGGGACTAAAGAAAATAATCCCATCATATCTTTTGGTAATTTTTTTAGGAACAGCGATTGTGTGATATACAATGATTTCATGCACATCAATGTCATTT
>JAOQAL010000020.1 GCA_025963615.1 Chitinophagaceae bacterium
ATTACCGGTATCGCCTGCCAATCCGCAAACAAGCGGACCGATAGCTCCCCCAGTATTAATGCCCATATAAAAAATTGTATAAGCTGCATCTTTCCTGTTATCATCAGGACGGTATAAATTACCCACCATCGATGAAATATTTGGTTTGAAAAAACCGTTCCCTGCGATCATGGCTCCCAGGCCACAATAAAATAATATGGATGAAAGATGGGGCGCCGATTCATAAAAAGAACCACAGAAAAATAAAATGAATTCCG
Source organism: Chitinophagaceae bacterium (assembly GCA_025963615.1). Taxonomy (GTDB): domain Bacteria; phylum Bacteroidota; class Bacteroidia; order Chitinophagales; family Chitinophagaceae; genus JAFDYH01. Next base: position 258 of record JAOQAL010000020.1, read on the forward strand.
CAATGGCCATCACAACACCGCCGGCTATGATGGAGCGCTGGTTTCCCCAGTACCGGTCTGCAACGTAACCCCCTAATAAACCTGATAAATAAATGAGGCTGATATAACTTCCATAAAGATTAGAAGCAAAAACTTTATCAAACAATAGCGCTTTGGTCATGAACAAAACCAGAATGGCACGCATGCCATAATAGTTAAACCGCTCCCACATTTCCGTAGCGAATAAAATATACAATCCTTTGGGATGACCTTTAGCGGGCGATTGACTACTCATACAGTTGTGTTAGATTTTACTAAATCAGCGTTTAAAACCTATAGGTTGCCTAAAATACAGAAAATCCAACTACCCTAAAATATTTGGTCCGTTCTTTATCAAATGTGCCGATATTCGCCAATGAGATTTTTAACCAACTGTATAAAAACATGCGTATCCTTTTGTTAGGCTCTGGTGGTCGGGAGCATGCCTTGGCCTGGAAAATTAATCAAAGTGTTTGGACGAATCCTTTATACATAGCTCCCGGCAATCCCGGCACTTCTCAATTCGGCATCAATGTAAACCTGGATATTACCGATTTCGAAGCTATAAGCGCCTTTTGCATTAGTGAAAAAATTGAAATGGTAGTAGTGGGACCTGAGGAGCCATTGGTAAATGGGCTATGTGATTTTTTTCAAACGAATGAAGCCCTGCGAAAAATTTATTTTGTGGGACCTTCCCGGGAGGGTGCAAGGCTGGAGGGTAGTAAGGCTTTCGCAAAAGCATTTATGGAAAGGAATCATATTCCGACAGCTGGCTACAGGGAGTTTACATCAGAAACTTATGAAGAAGGGGTGAAATACCTCCAGGAACATAGTTTGCCGATCGTGCTGAAAGCAGATGGACTGGCAGCTGGCAAAGGGGTGGTTATTTGTCACAATTATTTAGAAGCTATTGCTGAATTTGAATTGATGATTCAGCAATCAAAGTTTGGGGAGGCTAGTAAAAAGGTAGTGGTTGAAGAATTTCTGGATGGTATTGAATTAAGTGTATTTGCCCTTACGGATGGCAAAAATTATATACTGCTTCCGGAAGCGAAAGATTATAAACAGATTGGCGAAGGTGATATAGGTTTGAATACAGGCGGCATGGGAGCGGTAAGCCCGGTACCCTTTGCGACGCCAGGCTTTATGCATAAAGTGGAAGAAAGAATTATAAAGCCTACTATCAATGGATTGCAGAAAGAGAATATAGATTATAGAGGATTTGTTTTTTTTGGTTTAATCAATGTAAAAGGTGACCCCTTTGTAATTGAATATAACTGCCGCCTGGGGGATCCTGAAACAGAAGTTGTAATTCCGCGTCTCGAAAATGATATCGTGGGTCTTTTTGTTGCCACCTTTAACGGTGAACTGGACAAAGTAACCGTTCGGGTAGATCCAAGAGCTGCTGTTACTGTTATGGCTGTCAGTCATGGATACCCGATGGGATTTGAAAAAGGATTTGAAATAACGGGCCTTGGTGAAAATTTTGGAAAAGAATCTTTACTCTTCCAGGCAGGTACTAAAGAGGAAAATGGAAAAGTACTGACTAATGGGGGTCGTGTATTATGTATTACTTCGTATGGAAAAGATATTGAAGAAGCGGTTAATACTTCGTTGGATATGCTTAACTATGTTAATTATGAAGGCATCTATTACCGCGGCGATATCGGCTACGAATTTATAAAACACTGATCCAGCATCCCGTATCCCGTATCCAGCATCTCTCACCCCCCCAACCATTTTTTTATGAACTACCACGATTATCTTCAGTTAGACACTCTGCTTAGAGTACAGTTTCCTGAAAGTGATAAGCAGCAGGCGCCGGCACATGATGAAATGCTTTTCATTGTTATCCATCAAACGTATGAGCTTTGGTTTAAGCAATTGCATTACGAAACGGATTCTGTAATAGACGTCATACAAAAGCCTGTATTGAATGATAACTCCCCCGAATTACAGACCGTGGTACATCGCCTCGAACGAATAGTAACCATCCTGCAGGTATTGGTCCACCAGATTGACATTATGGAAACCATGACACCGATGGACTTTCTCGATTTCCGGGATATGCTTCGTCCGGCATCCGGTTTTCAAAGTTGGCAGTTTAAAGCACTCGAAGCGAAACTGGGTTTAAAGTTTGAGCACCGGCATGGTCAGGATTATTATACTTCACAATTAAGAAAGGAGCATATTGATATTATTAAAGAGGCAGAAAATAAAAGATCCTTACTGGAACTGGTGAATGCATGGCTGGAAAGAATGCCATTTTTTGATGAAGACAAAAATTTCTGGATTGAATATAGAAAGCAATATGAATTAAGCCTGTCCAATGAGGAAAAGAATAACCTGGGTGCTTTTGATGAAATGTTTATGAACATTCAGTCTTCAGCTACGTCACCACGTTCGCTTTCATCATCAGGCTGCCGGGCCGCCTTATTTATCATGTTATACCGGGGTTATCCAGTACTTCATCTTCCCTTTCAACTGCTGAATGCATTACTGGAAATAGATGTGCAGTTAAGTTCCTGGCGTTACAGGCATATGAATATGGTGCATCGTATGATTGGCACCCGGATTGGAACGGGCGGCAGTACCGGTAAAGATTATTTGAGCGCCGCCGCGGACAAACATTATATCTTTAATGATGTTGCCCGGTTAAACAGTTTCCTTATAGAAAGAAAACGATTGCCGGTGTTAAGTGCCGGACTGGAAGCCAAACTGGGATTTGTATCCCGCTGATGTTTACTGAAATCTTCCTTCTCCCTCTATCACTTTATAGGGATTTTTAAAAAACCGACCTACTACAGTATTAAAATCATCTTTGTAAATAAGAGGAGTAGAATGGCCCGAAGCCGGTAATATCCATAAGTAAGCTTTTGGAATATTTTTATAAATTAGAAATGTATGTTCTTCCCTTATCAAATCATGATCGCCTCCAATGACCAGGGTAGGACATTTAATCGTATGCAGATCCGATAAAGAGATATGTGGATGATCAGCCAACAGGCGCAGGAGTATATAAGAATTATTTAACAGTACGGTTATATCTGCCATTGATGCAATTGAGTTATAAAACGGCATCACCATATACCATATCTGTTGCG
>JAOQAL010000719.1 GCA_025963615.1 Chitinophagaceae bacterium
TCCTTGACAGCAAAGGGTTTCATTGAATTTGCCTATTTTTCCCCGGACAATAGTGATCCAGCATCCAGTATCCAGCATCTAGTTACAGGTAACTCAACCACCATTTTTCCTTATGGCTGGTTTTATAGTTGTCGTACCATTTGCACAACGGATATACTGCGATTACGATCGAAAGCCAAACCAGGTATACAATTCCAAGTGAAAATCCATAACCTTTCAATGTTTGTGTAAACCAAAGAGGTTCTTTTAATATCCATATTTTCCAGCTGAAATTGGTGAATAATGGCGCCGCAAGCAGTGTACCAAGGTGAATCAGGAAAATATGAATGATATAATAAAACATAGGCACCCTGCCATAAATGGAAACAACACGAGACACTGAAGTATTTGCATTTTCCGTGAAGGCAAGGAAAAGCATAGCAGGCCCGAGCGTCATTAATGTATATAATAATGATGGCGGGTATTTGTTTACCTTAAGGAAAGAAAAGAAAGTATACATTGAGGATGGCTGGTGACTCCAGGGATGCGGATCGCCATACATGTTTATGAAACGGATTACAATAAACAACACAATGGCAGCGACACCCATCACCAATAGTATCTTCTTTCTTTTTTCTGCACTGAAAGCAGGAGTATACAAAGTACCCATGCAATACCCCAGCGCCATGATACCGATCCATGGAATGACAGGATAGCCCACAAGTATATTTCTTCCATGCCAGTCAAAAAAATTCTCTTCGTGTAGTAAAGACCAGCCAAAAGCTTTTAACGTATTGCCGGGTACATGAATATTGTCTAATAAGTTGTGACCCGCTACGAGTACAATGGCAATCAGCAGTATTAATTTTTTGGGTAAATGAATTAAACCGGCCAGCGCAATCATGCTGAAGCCCAAAGCCCATATAACAATGAAGTAAATATTGGTAAAACTGATATCAAAGTTCCATGCGAAATCAAAGAGAACTAATTCCAGGAATATGAGCCAAAGGCCACGTTTTAACAAAAAGAGTGATAATTCTTTTTTACTCTTTCGTTGCCCAACCAGGAATGCAGAAGTTCCGGCGAGAAACATAAATACAGGAGCGCAGAAATTAGTGATCCATCTTGTAAAAAATAAAGCAACGCTGGTTTTATCCAGGTCGAGCGGATCGTATAAATAAGCGCCGGCATGAAAATAATCCCTCACATGGTCAAGGGCCATGATGATCATTACCGATCCGCGGAGCAGATCAATGGACGCAATTCTTTTTTTAGCAGTTAGTGGCTGTTGCATAGCAATTTTTTTTCTCCGGCAAAATTATTCTTTGACCTTGATGAATATTTTTTTCTTTAGTCTTTTTTTAAAGAATAATTTTCTCTTAAAAACTGAAGGATTTTGTGGTTGGTAATGGTGTAATTATTCAATTGAAGGCTCCGGGTTGAGACCAGCATTTGTTTATAAAACAATACCATGTTAGATGCTTCGCCCCGGTCGAAGGATGCAACGTTTAAGATTTTACCTTCGATGTTCCGGTTACTTTGCCGGTAATTATTTATCACATCGAGTACATTGGTAGCGGTATCTTCCCGGCGCAGATGGTCTAACCAACTCCAGTCAAAATATTTCAGCATGAATGGCTTGATGGGGCTGGCGAAATACTGGTACTCCTGGTCATTCCGGGACCGTAAACTATTTATATTAACGCTGATATCGCCAAGCAACTTTTGCAAAGCGATGCTTTTAAAATAGCGGAGGGAACCGGAATTCCGAAGCTGGCTCAGGATGCCATCCTTCGGTTCAAAGGCATAGGTGTTGATGAGGTACAAACTGGTGGTATAGGCAGGGTAGAATTTTTTAGGGAGATCAGTCAGTGAACTGTCCTTAACAAAGCTGCTTAAGTAGTCCATGTCTTTTTCTTTTGCCAGGCGGCTGGTCAATTTATTCGCAGCCACCGTGGAATCGTCCAGTAATTCGGCGTATAACGTTTTGGCATATTCTTTTTCCCGTTGGTGTTCGATTACATGCTCTAACTGGTACTCCGCTAAAAAGCCGCAAAACACGGCCAGGAAAAGCATTAAAAATTCCCAGATATAGGTTTTCCAGTTTTTCTTTTCCTGGCCGTGTGAGTGATGATGGATTTCCATGTTTTCGGTTGTAGTTTGATTATGGAGAGTAGCTCCGGCTTTCGTTTCTGACGCAGCAAGATCTTCGCCGGTTGTTTCACTGGTTAAAGGAGCTTTATCCGGCATCATTTCTTCCGGATCTGCCGGAACGCCGGGTTGCCTTCCCGTACCTCCGTCTTCATGACTTTTTTGTCTGTTTTTATTTTCTTCCATTAGCTATAAGTGGGATGCTTTTTGTAGTATTTCCAAAATTGATTGTTGTTATCTGTTTTTGGTTTTAATTACGGCTGATAAGCGTTGAATGCAGGACGTCGATCTTCCATCTTTTTTTCTTTCGGATTAAAACCACCGTTTCCATCCATTTTACAAATCCTTGTTTTCCATTCCTGGTTATTTCTGAATTGAGATTATAAGTTGCCCATGCCGTGTTTTTATTTACTTCTGTATGTATAAAGCTGATGGTATTAGTACGCTTAAAATCTGTTGCCTGATTCAATGTTATTCCTTTCATAATAAGGGTATCAATATTCCAAACCATGCCATACTCGAACAGTAGAATATCAGGAGTACAGTAATTCTTTAAGTTAACCGAATCCCGGTTTGATAATGCATCGAAAACTTTCATAACAGTATGCTGTACGGCCAGCTGTTTTTCTGTTATGGGCTCTTGCGCCTGTATCAATACCGTAAATAAAATTCCCACGGGGAGTAGTCTTATTTGTTTCATTTTTTACCTGACATACTTTAACATCCGGAAGTAGTTATCTATCATCATCTGCTTCATTTGCCTGCTATGAATTCTGCCTGGCATTCAAACCAAAACTGCTTTCTACTGCGTTATACCAATCTTCATCGCTAGCTGCATTCCAATCGACCCATTCTTCATCGGTCAAAGAGGCCCGCCAGGTTATGAATGGTAATGCGTCCGGACCGACCGGATGCCGTAATTGCCAGGTGCCGCTATTGGCTATTTCCAAAATTTTAGCGGCTACCAGGGAGGCTTGTGTCGGGGTTTTAAGAGATGCTGCAAAAAGGCCTCCGAACCGTTTGGACTGTGGATAAATGGAATCACTGCCAATACTGATGTTTTTCGCCATGGCTGTATCAATAATACCGGGCTCCACAATTCCAACCCTGATATTAAAGGGCTTCACTTCCTGCGCCAGGACTTCACTCACCGCTTCCAGCGCAAATTTGCTGGCTGTGTAAGCGCCCAGTGGAGTATTTGCAATCTTACCCGCAATACTCGCCACATTAATAATACAGCCGTGGCGGTTATTACGCATGGATAACAGCACCGCTTTGATGCAACGGAGAACGCCGAAATAATTAGTCTCCATAACAGATTTAAAATCTGCCATACTTAAATCTTCAATGGAGCCGTGTCGCTCAATACCTGCATTATTTACCAAAACATCTACCGCACCATTCTCCTGGAGTATGGTATCAATACTTCGTTGAACTGATTCGTCGGAGTCCACATCCATGGCAGAAATGACTATTGCCAGGGACTCCTCTTTAATTTTTTGTTTTAACGCAGTAGCCATTTCAGGATTACGCAGGGTGGCGAAAACTTTATAGCCAGCACGGCCAAATGCAAGGGCCGTTTCAAAGCCGATGCCTTTACTGGTACCTGTGATAATTGCTGATTTCATTTTTTAAGATTTAGGGGATGGTTTTATTTTGAAAATTTATTAAATCATGCCCGCTGGCGGTAATATTCCTTTTAAAAATTGCCGTAAATCCCAGGATCAGCATAGGCTGCAGCTTCTTTTAACAAGATTTCATATTCTTTAACTTTTTCTGCATTACCTTTTTTGATATATACTTTGCGCAAACAATTATAGACAAATGCGCTTTTTGGAAATCTTTTTAGCAGTGAAATATATGTCTCGATGGCGACGTCATATTTTCCTGCTTTTATCTGTGCAGCCGCGATGCTTACCGCAACAGGACGGGCATACAATGGCGGCTCGCCATACCCTAAATCCATTTCATTTTTATTCGCTTTTTCTAACAATTTGATAGCCTGGTCATAATGGCCCTGGTAACTGGCTATGCAGCCCTGCAATTCTAAACTTGCCGTGTTTAGGGTGTTTTGATACCATTCGTTTAAGCTGCTGCCTTTCCCTGTTTGCCTGGCATTTCTCCATAATAATGCATCTAAACTATTTGAATATTGTCCGGCTTCTGTTAGATTATCTTTTGAATAGGCATCCATTCCTTTTACAAAAAAGGTAAGTCCATTTTTAAATTCCATATTGGCATAACTGAAAACTGTGTCCTTATCAACAACCAATTCAAATTGTTTAGCCGCTTTATCCCAATTGCCGAATGCCATTTCCATTTTGGCTGGTGCCAGCAATCCCTGGTTAAAAAAAGTGCCATCATAAATCTTTTTCCGGTGCTTATTGACCGGCATAGTCTTTAATCGTTCCGCATAATAAAGCCCTTCAGAAAGCCGGCCATCATGTACACAATTATTTATGAGGTAATTTATATTGTGGATGTAATTCCAGTTATCCACCTCTTCAATGCCTTCTTTTTTCAAATAGGCTGAGTCTGTTTTGACTGAAGCTACAAATGCGTCATGTGCTTTTTTATAATTGCCCACCCTGTTATAAATGTGGCCGGGCATGTGTACGATATGACCGGATGCAGGTGCCAGGGACGTTAATATATCAGCGCTTGCAAGGGCCTGATCCGGACAGCAATGCTCCATCAGGTGAATCCAGTAATGATGTAACCCATGATTGTTCGGCTCAGCTCTTTGTACATCTTTGAGTAAAAACTCGCTGTAGAGCTGGCCATCCCGGGGTTTCATATCCGTATCAAACCCACTCATTTTTGAAAGCGCTAAAAATAATTTTGCATCAATATCATCCGGGAACTTATGTATAATGAGTTCGTATTTTTTATCAATTTCCGGGTAGGCTTTTTCTTTAAGTGAGTCGCTTAACAATGAAAGTTCGGCGTATAACTTTTCATGTTCATTTGCTGTACCAATTAATTTCTTTAGCTGGTTAAAGGCCATGGTCCGGTTGTTTTTATATACACTGTCTTCATCAGGTCCCGGCATTTGTACCAATCCCCAATAAGGCATGATAGCTGTTGAATCATTCCGGATCGCTTCCTTAAAAGCCCGGTAAGCTTCCAAATCCCAGAAGTCGTGCAGTAAAGAAAGTCCCTGGTTAAAATAGGCCTGTGTTTTCTCAGATTTGGTTTGGATTTTCATTTTGGATCCGCCAATACCAACCATAAGTTTTGGAGCCGGTAAATTGTGAATGTAAAAATTCTGCGACCTGGAAGCCTGCAGGTGTGCAAGATGGTTGTGGCTTGTTTTGGAATCATCGTCTACGTGATGATCGTGCTGCGAAAATGTAAGAAGTGGCCATAAGGCTATAAGAAAGGTTAAGATCTGTCGCATATTGTTTTTTTGAAAAGTATTTAGTCTATAAAGTACCGGTTTAAAAGCGATGGTTAAGCGGGGATGATTTCCCCGATAAAACTTCCACGTGTTTTTTTGAAACCCGCATCCGGATAACCCCTTTGTATTTTTGCTACGTTATCAGGAAAAACCGTTTACTCTTCCAGGCTTCCGCTGTTGCTTCCATTCCATTGCAATAAAACCGGCGCTGGCATCGTCAACCACAATAAGCCTTACAAGATAATCCAGGTGCTTTTACAATAGCCGGCAATGTTTATGGCGCCGGCTTGGCCAGGGGAGGGATTAGCATGGCACGATCGTTAATTTATACTTTTGTTACTGTCAAATTATGAATGCTCCGCTATCTCAATTGAGATTCAGCCATATTTTATGGCTTTACCTGGGGTAGGGTATGGGTAGCTTCATTATTTCAATCTGCAGTTAAATATAGGATAAAAAGTTTACTAGAGGTTATCAAACAGACATATCGGGGCCCCGTATTTTAAAGGGCTGAGACAGGTAAAAGGAAATGCTCGCCAGGAGGGGTATTGGCTATTGTTGAACGTTATAAATATTCCAATGACAAGTTGCCTTAACAAATAGTATGCTTGATTATCCGAAATTAAAATTCGCCTTCTTATTCCTGAATCCGGTTTTTAAACTTTAAAGCGTTAATTTTTGTAAATAAATTGCCAAATAATCCCGGTGAGCTTTACAAGGGATAAATTCAGTTACATTTAATCAAACTTTTTACTGTTGAAAAAACTTTTTATTCTTCCTCTGATTTTAGGGTGTGTGTCGATACTGCATTCACAAACTTTGAAGGCAAAAATTAAAATCGATATTGAACGGACTACTGGTGAAATCGATTCATTACTCTATGGAAATTTTACCGAGCATCTGGGACGTTGCATTTATGGCGGCATTTATGATCCCGCTTCCCCGCAGGCGGATGCCTTTGGTTTTCGTAAAGATGTTTTAGCAGCTTCCAGGGAGCTGGGTGTTTCAATTCTCCGCTGGCCCGGCGGCAACTTTGTTTCAGGGTATCGTTGGCAGGATGGTATTGGTCCTCTGACTACAAGGCCTAAAAGAAAAGAACTTGCCTGGAATTCCGTTGAACCGAATATAGTAGGTACTGACGAATTTTTGCAATATGCTGAACGGCTCGGTACGCAACCTTATATTCCTGTTAATCTGGGTACAGGTACACTCGACGATGCAAGAAACTGGGTAGAATATTGTAATAGCGATACCGGAACTTATTATGCAAACCTTCGGGCCAGGAATGGACGGGTAAAACCATATCGGGTGAAATATTGGGGATTGGGTAATGAGATGGATGGGTTCTGGCAGATGGGTGCGAAGAATGCGGATGATTATGGCAAATACGCCCTGGAGGCTGCCAAGTTGATGAAATGGGTGGACCCGGAAATTAAACTCACTGTTTGCGGTCTCAGTTACTGGAGTAGTGGTACTGCAGACTGGAACCGCACGGTACTTAATTATTTAAAAGGGTATGCTGACTATATTTCTCTGCATTTCTATTTCGGCGACCGGACCAACAACTTTCTTGAATACATGGCTTCGATGAAAGAGCCCGAGAATGAAATAAAACAAACTGAAGCCATTATTAATGAAACAATCTTTAAGAATAATATAGATAAACCCATTTACATCGCTTTTGACGAATACAATGTGTGGTACAGGACTGGCGTAGAAGAAAAGATGGAAGAAAAATATAACCTGCAGGATGCCCTCGCGATTGCTACTTTCCTGAACACATTGATACGCAACGCGCAGATCGTGAAGATGGCCAACATCGCGCAACTGGTGAATGTTATTGCGCCAATGATGATTACGAATGATAAACTCTGGAAACAAACGGTGTATTATCCGCTGCAATTATTTGCCACCAATTGTTTCGGCTCGTCGGTAAATAGTTTTGTACAAACTGATACATTTAATACGGAAAAATATAAGGGAGTTCCTTATTTAGATGTTTCTTCAGCCTATAATGCAAAGAACCAAACACTGGTTTTAAATGTAGTGAACCGTCATCCTTCAAAAGACATTGAAACGAATATTGAAAACCAATATGGGATACCCGATAAGAGAGGCACAGCGTATGAAATAAATTCACCGGGTTTGAAGGATGAGAATTCTGTAAACGAACAAAAGGTGAAGACAAAAGAAAAATTATTTGCAATAGCCGGCAAAAGTTTCATGTATACATTTCCAGCGCATTCATTTACTCAGTTAATGATTAAAATAAAACAATAATAATTGCTTGCGTGTGTGAATGACAAAATCAGTATAATGACTTGGGAATAAATTTATTCAAAATAATTGCATTTGCGTTAAGGAGGTTGTTATGCTGCAGCAACAGGGTACCGGCCCAATTGAAAAATGATGATCCTGTCTGAAAGAAAAAATGATGAATAAAAAATTCCTTTTAATTATTTGCATTTCGGGGTCGATGATCGCCGGAAGATCCCAATCCTGCATACCGGAAAAAAACAACCCCAAGATAAAAGTAAAACCGGTTATAGATATAAAAGCTTACGCTTTCAATTTAAGGGATGTGCGGCTACTGGATGGCAGCCCGTTCAAAAACGCGATGGACCGGGACGCGGGGTTTTTATTGTCAATCAATGCGGGCCGGTTGCTGCATCGTTTTTTTCAGAATGCCGGCCTGCCAACCCAGGGCGATGTGTATGGCGGATGGGAAAGCGAAGGATTGTCCGGTCATACGCTGGGCCATTATCTGTCCGCCTGTTCCATGATGTATGCTTCAACCGGTGATAAACGGTTTAAAGATAAAGTGGACACTATCGTAAACGAATTGCAACGTTGTCAGCAAGCCAGAAAAACTGGCTATATCGGTGCAATACCCAAGGCAGATTCCATTTTTGGAAAATTGGCAAATGGAGAAATAAAATCGGGCGGTTTTGATTTGAATGGGGGATGGAGCCCCTGGTACACTGTGCATAAGGTCATGGCAGGATTGCTGGATGCCTGGTTGCATGGCAATAATAAGAAAGCATTGACAATAGTAACCGGTATGGCCGACTGGACAGAAAATACATTGAAGAATTTATCGCCGGAACAATTGCAGAAAATGCTTCGTTGTGAATATGGCGGCATGAATGATGTGCTGGCTGAATTATACGCAGTAACAGGAAATAAAAAATACCTCGATCTTTCTTATAAATTTTACGATGATTTCGTAATGGTCCCCTTATCGAAAAAGATCGACCCGATGCCGGGGAAACATTCCAATACCAATGTGCCAAAAGCCATTGGCAGCGCTGCACAATATGAACTGGCGGGCAAGCCATCAGATAAAACCATTGCATTGTTTTTCTGGCAAACCATGGTGCATCATCATACCTACGTGATAGGTGGGAATAGCAACTATGAATATTGTGGTGAAGAAGACAAACTGAATGACCGGCTGAGCGATAATACCGCCGAGACCTGCAACACCTATAATATGCTGAAGTTGACAAGGCATTTATTTTCCTGGGACCCGCTCAGCGCTTTGGGCGATTATTATGAAAGGGCCTTGTACAATCATATTCTTTCTTCACAAAACCCGGAAACAGGAATGATGTGTTACTTTGTGCCGTTGCGTATGGGTACTCAAAAAGTATTCAGTGATTCGTTCAATACGTTTACCTGCTGTGTCGGCAGCGGTATGGAAAATCATTCTAAATACACGGAAGGAATCTATTATGAAGGAAAAGACGGCAGCCTGTATGTGAATTTATTTATTCCGTCTGTACTAACGTGGAGGGATAAAGCTGTCACGGTAAAACAGGAAACAGCTTACCCTGAAAACAGTGCGACTCAATTGACCCTCACCGTCAAAAAGCCGGTAAAATTTGCAATGAGGATCCGCAAGCCCCTTTGGGCGAGAGATGGATATACAATAAAAATTAATGGAAAGGATTTCGCAACAACAACAGATAATGGGTATATAATTATCTACAGGCAATGGGCGGACAAGGATAAACTGGAAATAAATCAACCCATGAGCTTGTATACGGAAAAGATGCCTGATAATCCAAACCGGGTAGCGTTTTTATATGGGCCGCTCGTATTGGCCGGGCAATTGGGAAATACGATGCCGGATCCCCTATATGGCGTTCCCGTTCTCCTGACGGATAATAAAAATATAAATGACTGGATAAAACCGGTACCCAATAAGGCATTGAGTTTCGAGATGAAAGGGGTGGGAAAACCTTTCGATGTAAAATTTATTCCCTTCTATAAAACCTATAAAAATTATTATAGTGTTTACTGGGATTATTTCACGAATGCACAATGGGCGGCACGGCAGGAAGAATATGAAAAAGAAATGAAAGAACAAAAGGAGATAGAGTTAAGAACGATTGATAATTTCCGTATCGGTGAAATGCAGCCGGAACGCGATCATCACCTCGCCGCAGGCGAAAAATCCTATGTGAGTGACGCGTTGGGAGTTAATGGAAGAGAAGCAAGGGCTGGAAGTTTTTTTTCTTTTGAAATGAAAGTAGATCCTACCGCTGGAGCGGGAAACAGTTTGTTGCTTACTTATATTGGGGATGATAAGGACCGCAAATTCGATATCATTGTGAATGGACGGAGAATAGCTACGGAAGAATGGGCTGGTGGCACGACCGGAAAATTTTATCACAAAGCTTATGTGTTGCCCGGCGAATTGATTGAACATGCTCAAATAATTACAGTGCGTATTGAAGCGAACTATGATAAAACCGCGGGCCGGATCTTTAATGCCAGGATAATTAAGAATTAAAAGATTCAATGGTTAGAGAAAAGCTTCGAGCTATGAGCTGCAAGCTGCAAGCGTCAAGCTGATAAACTACGCCGCCAGCCGGTTGCAAAACATTAAATTATGAAAGGGATAAATAATTTCTTTTTTATCGTAAGTATGGGTTTGTCTTTTTATTGCCAGGCGCAGGTAGATCCGAAACCAAACATATTTACCCATGCAGATACATTGCGCGGAAGTATGACTCCCGAACGGGCCTGGTGGAATGTATTGCGGTATGATCTGACAATAAAACCTGATTATAACAGTAAAACGATCGCCGGGAAAAATAAAATCAGCTATTCCGTAGTGAAGGATAATAAAGGAGTAATGATGCAGCTGGATCTGAAAGAACCACTGGAAATTGATAGTATCATTTTAAATGGTCGCAGCAGATTGACCTATACACAGGAAGGGAATGTATGGCATGTGAAGATGCCGGGGCAAAAAAAATATTCAAAAAATTCCGTAGAGATTTTTTACCAGGGTACCGTACACGAAGCGATCAATCCACCCTGGGATGGTGGATGGATATGGGCGAAAGATTCATTGGGCCGTCCCTGGATGACGGTTGCCTGTCAGGGGTTAGGTGCTTCCTCATGGTATCCGTGTAAAGATCACCAGAGTGATGAACCGGATCACGGCGCCAGTCTTACCATGATAGTTCCTGATACATTGATTGCCATCGCCAATGGAAGACTGCAAGTCAAAAAGGAAAATAATGATGGCACCACTTCTTATAAATGGGCGGTGGTAAATCCGATCAGTAATTATTGCATCATACCCTATATCGGGAAATATATCAACTTTAGCGAAGTATATAAGGGAGAAAAAGGGAATCTTGACCTGAATTATTGGGTACTGGATTATCACCTGGCGAAAGCCAAATCCTACATGCCGCCGGAAGTTCATAATATGCTGAATGCATTTGAACATTGGTTTGGCCCTTATCCTTTTTATGAAGACGGTTACCAGTTGATTGAGACGTCCCATACCGGAATGGAACATCAAAGCGCCGTATCCTATGGAAACTGGTACAAGCCCGGATACCGGAGCCGTGACTTGTCGGGCACCGGCTGGGGCATGAAGTGGGATTTTATCATCATTCATGAAAGTGGGCATGAATGGTTTGGCAATAATATTACCACGAAGGACCTCGCTGATATGTGGGTGCATGAAGGATTTACTAACTATAGTGAAACATTGTTTATTGACTACATTTTTGGTAAAGAGGCTGCCGACGAATACAATGCAGGTACCCGGATAGGGATCAAAAATGATAAACCTGTGATTGCCCACTACAATGTAAATGAGAAGGGTAGTGGTGATATGTATCCCAAGGCGGGCAACATGCTGCATGCTATCCGCCACGGTCTGGATCATGATGAATTGTTCAGGCAGCTGTTGCAGGGATTAAATAAAACTTTCTACCATCAAACGGTGACCACCCGGCAGATAGAAAATTATATTTCGAAAAATACAGGATTTAATTACGGTAAAGTATTTGATCAATATCTAAGAACGATTCAAATACCGGTATTTGAATTTTACATCAGTAAAAATAAAAAACAGGTATTTTACCGATATACCCATTGCGTAAAAGGGTTCAACCTTCCCTTAACATTAAAGAACAAAGATTCTAAAGTAAAAATCATCCCTTCAGAACAATGGAAAACGTTAAACCTGGCAGCTAACGATGCCACACTATTTGAAAAATCAGCGATTGAAAAAATGTACTACGTTACGGTCATACAGTCGCCGGAAAAATAATTGAATCAATGAAATGCTCGAGCTATGAGGTTTGAGCTGTGAGGTTTGAGCTATGAGGTTTGAGCTGTGAGCTGTGAGCTTCGAGCTGCAAGCTTCAAGACCTACAGTTCTGAGACTTACTTCAGTCTCGCAGCTCACAGCTCGTAGCTTGCAGCTTTCCTATTTCCCCATCCAGCATCTCCATCCTCCCTGCATCTCGCCTCCAGCGCCCCATCATCCAGTATCCAACATCCAGTATCCAGTATCCACCATCCAGCCATCCCGCATCCCGCCTCCAGCGCCACATCATCCAGTATCCAACATCCAGTATCCACCATCCAACATCCATCATCCAGCATCCATCATCTCGCATCCAGCATCCCCCTCATGACAGACCATGACAGTTATAACTTTCCCGGAGTATATTTTTAGGACGGGTTTTTGGTCGCCACAATGAGAAATTAAAAGAGCATGCAGGTAATTTCAGGAATCTTTTTACACTTCATCGGTGGCTTTGCCTCAGGCAGTTTTTATATACCTTATAAAAAGGTAAAAGGATGGAGTTGGGAAAGTTTTTGGATCATCGGTGGCTTATTTTCATGGCTTATTGTCCCTCCCATTGCAGCCTGGTTAACGATTCCGGCATACGCGGATATTATCCGTAATGCGCCGGGAACTGTAATCGGATCTACATTTTTTATGGGTTTATTATGGGGCATTGGCGGTTTAACCTACGGTTTGGGGGTGCGGTACCTGGGCGTTTCGCTGGGTAGCTCTATTATACTTGGATTGTGTTCGGTATTCGGAGCACTAATTCCATCAGTATATTATTATTTTAATCCAGCAAAGGGAAAAGATACCATTGCTGATTTGTCCGGTACACACTGGGGCTTATTGGTCCTATTGGGATTAGTAGTTTGCATAATCGGTATCATAATATGCGGCAAGGCCGGTTCGATGAAAGACAAGGAGTTGGGCGAAAGCCATAGGGACGCATCCGGCAGTGAATTCCGTTTGGTAAAGGGGTTGATTCTGGCAATTATTTCCGGTGTGTTAAGCGCCTGTTTCAGTTTCGGTATTGAAGCGGGAAGCAGTATGGGCGCTACAGCCAATGAAATATGGAAGGCTGCAAACCCGGGACAGGGCGAGTTTTTATTCCGTAATAATGTCATCTTCGTTGTGATTCTCTGGGGCGGACTCACAACAAATTTTATATGGTGTATGATTTTAAATGCAAAGAATAAGACTTTTGGAGATTACACGAATAAAAGATCGCCCCTGCTTAAAAATTATCTATTGTGCGCATTGGGCGGCACCACGTGGTTTCTTCAGTTTTTCTTTTATGGAATGGGAGAAAGTAAAATGGGCAATGGGGCGAGCTCGTGGATACTACATATGTCGTTTATCATTTTAGTAGCCAATATGTGGGGTATTGCCTTAAAAGAATGGAAAGGGGTGAGTAAAAGAACAAGAACGACCATTATAGCAGGCATTGGTACAATTATATTATCGGTATTGATAGTAGGGTATGGGAATTCATTGAAGTAACTGAGGAAAGCTTCGAGCTGCGAGACTGAGGAAAGCTGCAAGCTGCAAGCTATGAGCTGCGAGACTG
>JAOQAL010000721.1 GCA_025963615.1 Chitinophagaceae bacterium
AGAGCCTGAATAAAATGCCCAACAATAGCAATGAACACACAAGGGTTATAATGTGGGCAACAATACCGGAACGGTACAATGCTTCATGAGATAAAATATTATTTGCCGTTGCAGCCGGGTCATTTCCAACTACTAATCGCGACAACACAAAAATTTCAGCATAAATGCCACACACAATTACAACTAAATATAATATCCCACCTATTCTGGTTAAATTCCGAAGTTGACCGGTTTTGTTCTCCATGATATTTTTTCGTTTATGCTATTTATAGTATCTGCTTACTTATTATTACTGTTGATAGACCCTGGCTCACGAACACCTTTTACCAGGAACCACAGCAACGCGAGTATATAAGCAAGGGTAGTGTACATTAAAAACGACCGTACCATCAAATAGTCAGCCCGCTGCAGGAGAATAGCGGTGCTGCAATCTGCCACATATCCAATTCCGCCAATGATCAACAGTACCCCAATGATCCGTGGCGCATACCCTGATCGGAAAACCAACATTCCGAAAGGAAGAAAGCACAGTCCAACAAAGAGCTTACCCATTCCAATCCCGGCGCCGTTAGCATGTATACGCAACAGGAAATAGGCGACCTCCTGCTGCTGTACGACATCGAAGGTGGGGCGTACCTCAGTTTTGAGAATCATAAGGGCTGTGAAGTTGAAGAGCTCAAGAACAAAGACAACCGCGATCTGGGCTATTGCAGAAACCAACATGATCCGCGCCAGGTGCTTATCCACCCGCCTGAAGAGACTGTAGAACAACAGTATCATCAGAACAAAAAACAGGGTATCCGCGAGGTGACTGAAAATCGAAAGTCTGAACAGGAATTCATTCGAAAGCAGATTACTGGCAGTCGCTGCAGGATCCTGGCGCACAAAGATCTTTGACAGGATATAGGTCTGTCCCCAGAGTGACAGGGGCATACCCAGAAAGAAAAACAATGAGGCGGCTTGCCTGGCAGTTTTACTGTTTGAATTGAGGCTGATCTCCATGAGTAGCAGGTTTTTTTTATGCGTGTCGTTAACTTTGGTTATTTGAACAGGCCTGAATGACGGCTTCGTACATTCCCATAGACTGTCTTTCTGAACAAGAATATGGCTTTCTGATCTGTGAAAAAGCGGTAGGCAATGGACTACTGCACGATGTCAACGGACTACGGCGGGACGTCAATGCAAAGACCGGCAACAACCAGGGATTATTGATATCTTTCATTTATTAAAAAGGCATATGGCAGGTCGCTTCAAAAAAGATCGGGTTATTTTATATGTAACCATAACGTTGGGATTCCTGGTTCACTGGATATATGACGATCTCGATTCAAACGCCGGTGATTTTGGTGTCAGCCTGCTTAATAATTTTTGGCAGGTCATATATGTTGTTGAAATGAACTTCCTGTACTTCGAGTACGCGTTGCCCTTTGTCACTTCCAGGAAAACCAACAGGGTTATTGTTATCGTGTCAAGTATACTCGTTCACCTGGTCGTATTAGCGATTGGGCTATACGGCTGGCGCAGCTTTGGCAACATCCTTGGTATCTATCACAATTTTCGGAATTTCCCTGACGCCGGTGCGGCATTCTACAATGCTGTTCGCTTTACACCGGGGTCATTTCTTGTATTCGCCGTGTGTAAACTTTTTTTCGACTACGCGCAATTAAAGTTCGAAGGACAACAGGTTCAGTTGGAGAAAAAGCAGGCGGAACTAGTCTTTTTAAAAGCCCAGATCAATCCGCATTTTCTATTCAATACCTTAAACAACATATATTCCCAATCCCAGTATGAACCACAACTTGTATCCGGATCTATCCTGCAGTTGTCAAAACTGCTTCGTTACATGCTTTATGAAACCAGCAGCGAATTCATTACTGTTGACAAAGAAGTAAAGATCATTAATGATTATATAGACCTGGAAAAACTACGCTACAACGAAAACGTTACCATTGATGTCAAATATGATATTGAGAAGCCTTCCGAAATGATCCCTCCGCTGTTGCTGATACCACTGGTAGAAAATGCATTCAAGCATGGTATTTCCGAATCCCGGGGAAAACGCTTTGTCGAGGTTATATTGAGGCTGCAAAATCAGCAATTGTACTTTAGTGTAAAAAATTCGAGTGACACTTCTCCAGGCAGGCAGGAAATAAAAGAGAATATTGGACTCCCCAATCTGAGGCGACGGCTTAACCTGCTTTACAAAGAATTTGATTTATTTACTGAACAAAAGGACCCCATATTCACGGCTGTTTTAAAAATCGATCTTTCAAGCCATGTCTAAAATAAAATGCATAATTGTTGAAGATGAACCGCTCGCAAGAAAAATGCTGGAAGATTATATTTCACGTGTTCCCTTTCTTGAATTACAGGGCTCGTTTGAGGATGCGATCTATGCAATGGATCATTTTAGAACGCATAGTGCTGACCTGATGTTTTTAGACATTCATCTTCCTCAAATAAAAGGCGTGACTTTTATCAGAACATTATCTAACCCTCCTGCAGTGATCATTACAACGGCTTATCAGGAGTATGCACTGGAAGGATATGAATTAAACGTGGTCGACTATCTTCTGAAACCTTTCGGGTTCGAACGTTTTCTGACGGCTGTAAATAAAGTAAAAAATCAAATGCATCCCGAACCTGCAACTATTGACCAGGCGAAAGATTATCTATTTGTCAGCATTCAACTGAAAAAAGTAAAAATTCTTTTTTCAGAGATCCTGTTTATCGAAAGTCAGAAGGAATATATTAAGATCGTAACAAATGATAATGCTTATCTGACTAAAATGGGTACGCATGAAATTGAGCAACTTTTACCCGGTACATTTTTTAAGAGAATTCACCGGTCTTTTATTGTTGCCATCCATAAGATAAGATCATTTAATTCGGAGATGGTTGAGATAAATGGAATTTCCATTCCTGTGGGAAGAGGTTATAAAGATGTGTTGGAAAAATTGTAGATCATTTTTGTTTGAATGGTAACGATTTAAAAATTACAGGAAACATTCATCGACTTTAATATACAGGCATCATGAAAAAATAAAACGAAAAAGTCGACATGGAAAAAAATATTGATGGTTGTAGTGGCAGCCTGCCTGGTTATGGCTGCTTACATTCGGTTTTTTTACCAGCCACGCCAGGTAGATAACGGTTATGCAAGATTAAGCAGGCTATTAACAAAATTTTTATCTATTCCAGATTTGAATCTGTTTTCATAAACTTTAGTTTGCTTCCTCTGATCAACAGCCAAAGCATAAAAATCAGTTCACCATAAAAAGTGTATTGCGCGAAATCAACATTCACGTTGGAAAATAAATAAGGTCTGAGGGTGGTCAGCAAATATCCTAATCCAGTTATGGTCAGAATAATTCCAAAGATTTTTGGAATGTATTCCGATTTGAAAACACTGTAACCAAGAAAAATAAGGTGAATGCCAAAAAACAACAACCCGAAATACCAGTGGTTTCTAAAAGCGCGCAGGTATATCATTGCTTCGCCGTTCACCTGTTCCTTTGTAAAGATTGTCAGATATTCCGGCGTGGTTATTAACCTTAACGCGGTAACTAAGTTATTAAGTGCCACTAAAGCAATTATTGAATATACCAGTCTGAAAATAGCGGTCAACAGCGAAAGATTCTCATGCGTGGGCCTCAATAACAGGTAGAGTGACCATGCCAGTACCACATCCAGAAGAAAGGTAAAGAAGTAGCCAAAAATGGCCGCCGTGAACAATCCCTGGTTTTCGATAATATTTTTCGCGGTTATTGCTGCGTTGTATGGAACAATAAGTTTGGGAAATACATACAATTCGGCAAAGGGGGCCAGCAGCACAGAGCCGAGAATAGCGAGACCGGAAATAAGAGCAGCGGTCCTGAGAGTCCTGGGTTTCAAAGTTGTTGTCATAGGATGCATTAATTAGTTGTTAGTAGCGTGGCTGACTTTGTTTGGAATAGTTAATTATTATGACCAACCGGTTTTATGTAATTCCACACATTATTATTTTACCGGTAAGCCATTTCCTGAAGTTAATCTTCGATTTGCTTTTTTTTTAACTACGGCAATCGAAAACGGATTATCGTCAACCAACAACGGATTTGCGTATATAACTTATTGGTTGAATGGGTTACATAGGACACCCTATAAAATAAAATAATATGAAAAGCCATCGTCACAATCAGGAAATATTTTTTCATAGGATACGACATCTTAAAAAAATATTTATATCCATCTGCCGGCACGCCACTATAAACAAGTTGTGCTATTGCAATTCTGGACAACTTGTTCGATAACGCACAATTTATTTGTGTGCCATTTGCGTACCGTATTAATTTTCAATCGGTTAACTCTGGCACATTACTTGGAATTAATTGCGAAAAAAATAAAATGAAAAAATGTAACCTGGTTCTGGCTTTGACATTTTTAGTGAGTGCAGCTTTCGGACAACAAAATGATGAACACAAACTTACTTCCGAATTTGATAGATTATTGGGAGAGCAATTCAGGAGTAACGAAACAGGAGCAGCGGTCCTGGTGGCGCGAAAGGGAAAAGTAATTTATAAAAAAGCGTTTGGCATGGCGAATCTGGAATTAAATATGCCCATGCAGGAGGAGAGTATTTTTAAAATTGGATCTATCACCAAACAATTTACCGCTATTGCCATTTTGCAACTTATGGAGCAGGGAAAGTTGACTTTGCAGGATGCTATTACCAGGTTTATTCCTGATTATCCAATGCAGGGAAAAACTATTACGATCGAGCATTTGCTGACGCATACTTCCGGCATTCAGGATTTTACCAGTATCCCGGATTCGGTAAATAGATTGGCCATGGATTATACACCTAAAGAAATGGTAGACTATTTCAAAAATCAACCCATGCGTTTTGCTCCCGGTACTAAATGGGAATATAGTAATTCAGGTTATTTTTTGTTGGGTTATATCATCGAAAAAATTACCGGCAATAGCTATGCAAACTACCTGGAACAAAACATCTTCAAACCGCTGGGGATGACAAATTCGCAATATGCCAGTGATTCCAGGGTTATTAAGAACAGGGTGGATGGGTATATCAAAAGTAATCAGGGTTTTGAAAATGCTCCGTATGAAAGCATGACGCACCCTTACGCCGCAGGCGCTATTCAATCAACAGTGGAGGACCTGTTTAAATGGAATCAGGCAGTTCATTCCTACAAGCTGGTGAAAAAAGAAACGCTGGACAAAGCGTTATCACGGTATAAACTCACCGATGGAAAAGAAACAGCTTACGGCTACGGCTGGCGCTTAGGTTCGGTTTATGATATCCCGTCTATTTGGCACGGTGGCCTGGTTAGTGGTTTTATAAGTATGGAAACCTATTTACCCCGGGAAGACGTTTTTGTAACGGTTTTTTCAAATTGTCAATGCAATTCACCAGAGGTCATTACGTCGCGGTTAGCTGCACTTGCTGCCGGTAAGCCTATTGAGTATAAAGAAATTTCTATGGGGAGCGCGGATTTACTTCAATATGCAGGATTGTATGAAAATGAAAGGGGACAGCAGCGAATAATCAGTGTTTCCGATAACAAGCTTTTCATGCAACTGGGAAGAGGTCCCAGGACGCAGATAAAACCTTATCAGATTGATAATTTTTTCGTTGACCCTGTTTTAACACTCGGGTTTTCAAGAAACAAGACCAGAGACATAGAAAGTTTTACGACCCAAAGTTTAAGAGGTAATGATCAATGGACAAGGTCCACTAAACCCATACCCCCGCAAGATGGTATAGAAGTGGCGGAAAATATATTGGAAAAGTATGTTGGAACTTATCAAATGACTCCTCAATCCGGATTTGCCATCACAAAAGAAAACAAAAAGCTTTTTATCCAACCCTCAGGGCAGGCCAAACTTGAAATGTTTGCAGAAACAGAAACAAAGTTTTTTTTGAAAGTCAATGATGCTGAATTTGAATTTGTCAAAGATGAATCCGGTAAAGTATGGAAGGCAAATTTATCACAAGGTGGCCAAAAAAGGGAGGCGAAGAAATTATAGAAAGCTTCGCTAAAAAAAATGCAGAATCTTTTATATCCTAACGACGATCATGGCCATCGCAATGATCGTCGTTAGGATAATTCTGACTTGAAATCCGGACTTGCCAATACTACCGAGGTTTCTACCTGTCGGCCTGGTATTTTCCAATATTTGTTTAGTAACCGGTTCTTTTCTTCAAGGGGCACAAGCCGAAACCCATGCTTTTGATAAAAACCGATTGCCCAGTTTGCATCCGCCCATGTTCCAATCAGTATTGGTGTTTCTGATTTCGAACGCAGGTGTTTCAGCAGCATACTACCAACACCTTTTTCTCGCTCACTAGTCCGTACATATGCATGCCTGATCAGGGTTACTTCTCCTTTGAACTGGATTCCCATAACACCTATGATCCTGCCATTTTCTATATACCCCCAGAATTCAACGCCATCGCTTACCTGTGCATTTAATTCCGCTCCGGACATGTATGGGTCATGCAACCTGTCAGGCGGAATCACATTGCGGTAGGCCGACGCAGCATCATTAATGATCTCATAGATCTCCGGCAGGTTTTCCGGCCCCAATTGATTTATCATGCAGTAGTTTTTAAGACTACCAATATACACAAATAGTTGACTTTATCAACTATTTATCATTTATTTCTACTTACTTTTATATATGCTTGAAAAGGATGTTAAACAGCTTCGGGATTTTAATAGATTCTACACCTCAGTATTGGGTGTGTTAAATAAGCGGTTCAATAATGACACTTATTCATTGCCGGAACTGCGGGTATTGCAGGCCATACGTTTCCAGGATGGGATCCAGGCACGGGACATCATACAGCTTCTTAACATCGATAAAAGCTACCTGAGCCGTATTCTTTTAAAATTTGAAAAAACCAAACTGGTTAATAAAACAACTTCAGGAGAGGACCGGCGCTCTCATTGTTTACACCTCACTCCAGCCGGGAAAAAAGAATATGCAGTGCAGGATGCTGATGTACGCCGGCAGCTAAGTACGATGCTGGCTAAGCTCCCGGCTAAAAAGCGAAAGGAACTTATTTCCTCAATGATGCGGATAAAGGCCATTCTATCGCCGGTTGCTAAATCATAACATACTTGTATGCTGGCGGTCATAGATAATATCCCTGTTGAAATTGCCTCATATGAAATTAACCAGAACCAAACATCACAATTAATGCTGCACCGACGGCTCAGTTGGTGTAAATCACCAGGTTACAGATACATTCCCAATTGTCCAATCGGACGCGTAATAAAAAGCCGGACCCGACGATGTTTCGTTAAGGGGGATTTTCATATTAATGGTCAAGAATATTTTTTAACCATCCGGGCAACCTTTTCATTTATCTGTCTCTTATAATAAACAGTTTGACTGAGAAAATACATATTAGAGATGAGTCAGTTGCAGAAGCCCGCAACGGGAGCCGAATGGCCATGGCGCTTATCTATAACCAGTACAGTAAACAGATGTTCGGTATCTGTATGAGGATGTTGGGCAGAAAAGATGATGCTGAAGATGTATTACAGGAAGCGTTTATTACAGCGTTTACCAAACTTGGACAGTTAGATGATGACAGGACTTTCGGGGGCTGGCTCAGAAAGATCGTGATCAATAATTGCATCCAATACTCAAAAAAGAGACTCCATTGGGAAGAGATTTCCCCCGATGAAGAACCGGACAATAATGAAGAGGAGGAATGGTTAAGTCATATTAACCTGGAAACCGTATATGAAGCAATAAAGAGTCTTCCTAACGGATACAGGCAGGTATTTAATCTTTTCGCGGTCGAAGGTTTTTCACACAAGAAAATTGCTGAACTGCTTGGTATAACTGAATCAACTTCTAAAAGCCAGTATCATAAGGCGAAAAAACAATTAAAGGAGCAATTGCTTAAAAAGAAATGACAGACAAAGTAAGAAAATATCTTTCGGAAAATTATGATCAACTCAGCCCGGAAGGACCTGATGAGAAGGTCTGGCGAAATATCAGCAAACTCATCCCGGAAAGACGAGGGAAACTATTTTTTATCGGACTGAAAAAATTGGCTGTAGCCTGTGTTATTATACTTATTGCCATAAGTGCCTATTTTTTCGCCGGGTCTCGCAGGAAACAAATAAATGAGACGACTTCAACTAATAGTGAGAAATCCGAAAAAAGTAAGGAACAGATGATTCCTTTAATTGTAAAAGAGAACAAAAAAGAAAAGATAGAGCCACCTGAAATAAAAAAAAGCCTGGCAGCAGTAATTAAAAAAAAGCAATATAAAATAATAAGTCCTGACAAACGACCGCCGCAACGATCTGTCAATGTTCCAATAGAACAATTAGCCTTTCAGTATGAAAGCAGCTTAACAAGGGTAATAGAAGATCAAAAAACAACCATTAGCACTACACCTGTTTATGGAGTAACTCAGGACTATTTTGATTTATTTATCAAAGAGTACCGCTCCCTGGAATTAAACGAAAACAGGATAAGGGAAAAGAAAAGGCTTTCAACTGAGAGTGTTGATGCCCTGGATAAACTGGATGAGATGATATTGAATTTTCAAAAGAAGATCAGGTTACTGAAACGACTAAGGGCTGAGATAGAAAAAGTGAATAAAGCGAACAAACCGAAACAAGCTAACCAAGACGTGCAAATAAATTATGTCCGAATTATTTAAAAACGAAAAATGAAAACTATTATCACACGGGTAATCTTACTGGGTCTCCTATTGTTCACCATCAGTATCAAAGCGATCGTACAAGAGGTTAAAGTGAAAGCAGTAAGTAATGAATTTTCAAGTGGTAATACAACCGCTATTGATATAGAGATACAACGCGACATGAATGTTGAAATTGTACCCTGGGAAGGAGCTAATGTAAAAATAGTCTATCAATACAATCCAGGCTGGTATAAGGAATTATCCGATGCAATATTTTCCGACCTGGGTTTTAACATGGTACAATCGGGGTCTGCAGAAAAGATCACTGTAGGCTCTATGCCTTTAAAGTATTTCAGGGTAAACAGGCCTCCGTCATCATCTCAATCGGACTACATAGTCATCGATGGGAAGAAATATTTCAGGGGTCCCGAAAAAACGGAATCCCAGGCAGATAACTTTCCAACTGAAATAGTGAGATTATCGGACTACCCGGTCATAGATGAGAAAAAAAATTACAAAGGGCCTGAAAAAACTGAAGCCAGGGCAGATAATTTTCCAAGGGAAAAGGTAACGTTTTATATTCCCAGGAGCAAAAAGCTGATCCTTAAGCTCTATTATAATGGTAGTATAACAATAGCGGAAAACCTCATTGAAGCAGATATAACCACGAGTTTCGGCGGCTCGACGCTGAAAGCAAAATCAATACAAAAATTATCGCTTAAGGCTTACTATCCACGCGCAAGTTTCGATACTATCGGAGAGGCTTTCATTGATGTTATGGGCGGACAGTTATTTATTAAAAAAATTACCAAATTAAATGCCCAGTCACGTTATGCATCTGTTCAAATTAACTCGGCCGAAGAAGTCAATCTTATTTCAAGCCAGAGCGATGTGTATGTTATTGAACAGATAGGAACATTGACAGGCTCTCAGAAATTCGGCGTATGCAGGATCAATGTATTGAATAAGGATATTAATATGGAAGAATCTTCAGACATAGTTATCAAAAATATAATGCCCGGCGCGGGTATACTGAAAATTAAATCTACCCAGGTTACATTGAATTTACCTGTTTCCAATTTAAAAAATTATTCTCTTTCGGTTAATGGTTCAGGTTCAACTTTACAACTTACGGAAGACATACGTAAAGGCACTGTTTCAGGTGGCAGTGCAGGAAACGAGCCGGCTCCCGTTAAGTTCGGTGGTCCCGGTTCTGTAAAATTTACCAGTAACGTAGGCGACATAAACGGCAGCCATACTGTATTTGATATTAATTGCCTCAGTTGTAATATCAGCTTCAAATAATCAGGTCATATTTTCTTCAGTATTGTTTTACACTGTACATGCAAATCAATTTTGCAGTAAAGTATTTTCCTATAATATAATTCACCAAACTCCGCTCCATGAACTATCAAACATTGTTGAAAAAGCCGTTGATAACTGGTCTTTTACTTGTTCTATTCTTATTTTCCTCTGCTCAAAAAATTTCATTTACTGTCGAAGGCACACTAACCGATATAAAAAAGGATGCTACGATTTGGATAGGTTTGGTTGAGCCGTACGAACTTAAGGGAATGGCTTTTAAAGGCGAAGTCAGTAATGGGAAATTCGTCATAAAAGGAGAAACCGTTCAACCGACACTAGCCACGCTGACGCTATTCTTACTTGATGAACACGGGAAACCATTACTACAATATCCCTTTGCACCAAAATTACACTTCGTTCTGTGTAGCGGTAAGAACGTTGTTTC
>JAOQAL010000800.1 GCA_025963615.1 Chitinophagaceae bacterium
ATTTCGCATTACTTTAAATACTGAACAAGAATTTATTTTAAATTAACTGCCGGTAAAAATTCATTTCCCGCTTTTCTGTTTTTATGATGCCGGAAAAAAAATCCAATCGCCATTACCATAATGATAACCGAAAGAATGGTTTGCATATATGAAAAATGCATCAGCACATTGGACCAACTCATTTCCTTCATAAAAAATTCTTTGTACAACAGCAGTATCACGCTTCCGAGATAGCCAATCGCATCGCAGATGTATACAAAGAATCCTGCATTCGCCCGGATACGAAAAAGGGCAATCATTCTTTCAAACATAGCCACCTGGAAAGGAATATACGCCAGGAAAAGGCCGGTACCCGACAATAACATCCACCAGAATGGAGACATCATATTTATATGAAATAATAAAGTGGAAAGACCACTTAAAATCAATCCGCCAATAATCAGGATATTGGTTGCCCCGAATCCTTTGCGGTTACTTTTAATCGTAGATAATAATCCTACCGCGGCCAATACAACGATGCCAGCAATGGTTTCTGTTTTTGCAAATATTGTTTTATTCCATCCCGGGTCTATTTCATTCCATATCTCTACTGAAAAATTATCCCTGAAGTCTCTTAGCGTGGCCAGCATGGCATACACAATGACCAATCCTATCAATCCAACGCCGTACTCGCGGAAAACATTTTTCTTATCGGTATTCGTCATGGGTAACCGCGGCGACCGGCTCTGGATATCATCCGGAGTAGGAGCGGGAATTACAGAAAGCATCCATACAAAAAGAAAAAATAGAGGAAGAAACAATAAGCCCATGACAAATGGCATCCAGAATTCTGAAACAACGGGTAGCCATTCATGCACATAGAAATAAATTGTTTTTAAATACCCTGAAGAAATTATCAGGCTGGTACTGAGACCCATGGCTAACAATTCCGTAAACCGCCTGCCTTCCAGATAACTGAATACAACACCCCATACCATACCCAGTGGCAATCCATTCAGGAATAAACAAACAAAATTGTAAGGATAAGGAACCAATCCAAACAATAGCAAAGCCCCTTCGGAGATAAGAATCAGCAGAATGATCAGCTTGTTACGGCTGGATGCCTTTAATTCCGAAATTATTTTTATGCCAATAAATTTTGAAAGCATATAACCCATCACCTGGGCGATAACGAGTATGCTTTTGTAATGCATCCCCCATAAGGATAAACCGTTATAGGTTCCCGCATTAAAAGGCTTTCGGAAAGCGTACATACAGAAGTAAGCTCCAAAGGCGGCCACCATACACCATACTATGAAAAAAGTTTTAGAGCGGGTAAAGATTTGTTGAATTGCTTTCACACCAATAATTTAAATGCGATACTATCGTTTTAAAAAATAAGGACTGCCGGGGCCAGGTTATCTAATGGTCATCCTTCTGTTTAGTATTTGTAAATATAATAAAATCCGGCATAGCATGAATTCTATAAATTTATATGTTTGATTAACCGGCTTTGAATGTATGATAATTACGATGCGCTTGTGCTACTTCCTTCTGTTTTTGATGTTATCAAAATATTAATTACAGCAACATTGAATTTATTTTTACAGATAGCCTTATCTTGTCAATCCATTTTAATGTTGAAATCATGGAAGAAGAAGTTCTGATTCAAATAAGCAATCGCATTAAACAGGTGCGGATCGAAAGGAAGATAACGGTACAGGAACTGGCTACCAAGGCACAGGTAAGCAAGGGGTTGATCTCGCAGATTGAGAATAACAGAACGGTACCTTCCCTCTGGGTTTTAATGAATATTATCCAATCATTGAACCTTGATTTCAATGAATTTTTTAAAGACATCACCCGGCAAAAAAAGAATCCGCATCCGGTTATCTTTAAAAAACGAAAAGATCACCAGGTTTTTGAAAAGGAAAATACCAGGGGTTTTCTTTATTACCGGGCATTTACGCGTACACTGCAGGGTGGTGCTGCCGACTTCGTGATTCTGGAATTAAAAAAAGGGGCTAAACGGAACCGGATGGTAAAGACTGATTCTTTTGAGTATAACTATATGATCAAAGGAAAGGTGGACTATACCATTGAAGACAAGAAGTATCTTTTTGAGGAAGGTGACTCGCTGTTTATGGACAGCCGGCTAAGCCACAAAATTTCAAATACCGGGAATGGCGATGCGCTGATGCTCGTAGTTTATTTCTTTATTGCCGGTAATTAAAAACCTGGTGAAATTAAACTGTGGTTATATTCAAAAAAAAGTTATGCACTTCCCTTGGCGTGATAATTCCCTGCATTCACCCAAATTAAGTATCCACTTTTAACGCTTAGCGCTTTGAATTCTCTATCATAAAACAGGTAACCGGTAATTTAAAGAACGCTGCATAGAATTTGCGGTGTGCATAAAATTAATGCAAACGTATGCGTAATTTTAAAATAAAGTTTAGTATTTCTTAACAAATTGATAATACTTCCTTTAGATTTAGGTAATCTTGGACTTAAATCTTTGCAACCAGACTTTCAATTAAAAACAAAACTACTGTTTCCATGCTTAACTACTGTTCCCGCTTCAGGCGCTTTGGACTTACCATTTTAATGTTTATGGTGTCATACGTTGTTATGGCTCAGCGGACCATAAGCGGTAAGGTTTTATCCGGTGAAAATAAACAGCCGCTTACCGGGGCGACAATTACAAACAAGAAATCAAAAACACAGGCCATTACAGACGCAGAAGGTAACTTTAACATTCTCGCCTCCGATGGAGATGTGCTGGTAATCAGTAATATTGGATTTTCCAATAAGGAATTTAAAGCAGGAGATGCCACTTCGGTCATTGAACTGGCTGTTGAACAAACCAATCTTTCCGAAATCGTGGTAACCGCGCTGGGTATTAAAAAAGAAGTAAAGCGGTTAGGGTATTCTGTACAGGAAATAAAGGGTGCAGACCTGGTAAAAGCCAGAGAGGCCAATCCCATCAATGGTCTGGTGGGTAAAATAGCAGGGTTGGATGTTGCCATATCCCGGTAAATGCTTGCAGCTCCGGCTGTTTCACTCCGTGGTCAGAATATCACGTTGTATGTCGTAGATGGCATGCCGATCAGTTCCGACACTTGGAATATCAGCCCCGATGATATTGAAACCTATACCGTATTAAAAGGATTAGCCGCGACAGCCATTTATGGTAGCCGTGCACAAAATGGAGCTATTCTGATTACAACAAAAAGAGGCAAAAGAAATGCAAAAGGGTTTTCTGTTGACTTTAATTCCAGCACGCAGGTAGATAACGGTTTTATCGCTCTTCCGGAAACTCAGGCTTTATACGGTGGAGGTGAACGCACAGAATATGCATTTGGCGATGGTAAAGGCGGCGGATTAAATGATGGAGATTATGATGTATGGGGACCGAAATTTAATGGTCAGCTAATACCACAATATGATAGTCCGATTGATCCTGCCACAGGTATCAGGCAAGGAACCCCTTATGTTGCCCGCGGCGTAAATAATCTTAAGAGATTTATACAGCCAGGCCTGCTCACTACTAACAGTATCAGTTTTTCAGGCGCGAGCGACCGTGCGAATGTCAGAGTTTCGTTTAGCAACAGTCACCAGAAAGGCATAATACCTAACACCAAACTAGATATTAATAACTTTAATATTACGGCTGGCTACGATCTCACCAGTAAATTAAAAATTGAAGGTGGCCTTAATTATAACAGGCAGAATAGCCCTAATATTCCCGATGTACAATACGGCCCTAACAGCGTTATTTACAGCATGACGATATGGACCGGCGCTGACTGGGATGTAGATGCTCCGGATATAAGAGGAATATGGCAACCCGGTAAGGAAGGGGTGCAGTCCGTTTTTGCAGAATATCAACGTTATCATAATCCCTGGTTTATGAGTTATGAATGGCTTCGGGGTCATTACAAAACAGACGTGTATGGCAATCTTGGTCTAACTTATAAATTCAACACACATCTGGAAGCTGTTCTGCGCGCCAACGTAAGTACTTATGATGTGCTTCGGAACGAAAAAATGCCTTATTCTGCTCATCCCTACGGACGTGAAGAAAATCGCGGGGACTATCGCGAAGACCGCCGTTCATTGTATGATAACAATGTGGAAGGACTCGTGAAGTACAATAATAAAATAGGCAGCGCATTTACTATTGATGCATTGGCCGGTGTGAATGCCCGTAATTTTAAATATAATTCAAGTTTTGTTACTACCGATTACCTGAACGTTCCGGGCTTATATAGCTTTTCAAACTCGGTTAACCCGATCAAAGCTTATAGCTACAATGCCGACATGTTAGTTTTAAGTGCTTATTATTCTGTGGGACTTGAATTCAAAGATTATCTGACACTTACTACAACAGGACGTGTGGATAAAAGTTCAAGCCTGTTAAAAAATAACAATACTTATTTTTATCCTTCTTTTTCTCTGGCATCCGTTATCTCAGATTATGTTAAAATGCCAAAAGTTATAAGCTTTTTGAAAGTAAGAGCCAGTTATGCTACTGCTAAGGCCCCAAGCACTTCTGCTTACCTCGGACCAGCCGGTTATCCGCTTGGCTATGGAGCACCATATGTTACTACTTATGGTGGTCCGAATTTTGGTTTGTCTGATCCTGCTTACACAATAAGTCCTACTTATAATAATCTTACCGGCGCTTATGCTCCCGGAAATAAGATTGACCCGAATGTAAAATCTTCGGTTTTAAAAAGTACTGAATATGGTTTAGATATAAGATTTCTTGGAAACAGGCTTGGGTTCAGCGCTACTTACTATTCAAATTTGATAGGTCCCTATATCAGGCCTTTCCCATTGTCTGAAGCATCCGGACTTACGGCTTTTACCACCAACGCTATTACAACAAAGCTTTCTGGTGCAGAAATTTCTTTGATGGGAACTCCGATTCAAACGAAAACGGGCTTCCGTTGGGATGTGTTAGTAAACTGGTCAACCTTTAAAGAGGTGTATAAAGATTATCCTTCCAATTTTGCAAACTATCAATTTCACCAGGGAGACCGGGTAGACAAGCTTTTTGCCAATTTGACAGCCAAGACTCCTGATGGACAGGTAATAAATAACGGTGCTGGTTTCCCGGTATATCTTCCCAAAGGTCAATATGTAGGTAATGGAGATGTTGACTGGAGCTGGGCCATTAATAATAGATTCACCTATAAGACTTTTAGTCTTTCATTCCAGTTTGATGGTAAAGTTGGAGGTATTGTTCAGGATTATGTAAAAAGAAAATCAACAGAAGGTGGCAGCAATATTGAAACCGTACAGGGCGCCGTGGGTGTAGCAAGACAATATGAGAATGATCATCATAAAGATCCGGGTTTTGAAGGCTCTTATGTGGGCGAAGGCGTACAAGTGTCAAACGGTGCTGTTATACAATATGATGATGTAACCGGTGTGATTACGAATTATAAAGACCTGCAGTTTGCCACGAATACTTCAAAAGTTAAATACATACAGGATTATGTGAGCAGCTTCTTTAATAATTTCGAACATACTTCTGTTGCAAAAACTTACGCAAAACTGAGAGAAGTAGTATTAACCTATTCTTTGCCAATGAAGGTATTTGGCGATAAATCGGTTATCAGGAAAATTGAAATTTCACTGGTCGGCCGTAACCTGTTGTATTTCTTTCCTTCGCGGTTTCATGATATTGATGTTGACCAGTATTCCGGAAGAAATATTTACAGTGGCAATAGCCGTGAACCCAATTTGCAAACACCCACGACCCGGAGTTATGGATTCAACATTAATGTTGGCTTCTGAGAAAAGTAAAATTGTTTAAACAATAAAGAAATCAAATGAAAAAGCATAATTATTATATAGTAGTCCTGTTTGCGTTACTACTGTCGACAAACAGTTGTAAAAAACAATACAACGACTATACGCCGGATCCAAATAACCCGGTAACGGTTCCCCCCTACCTGGTTTTAAGACAAATCCTCAATGACATGGTAGTCTATCCTTTTGGCGATGCGGATAAATTTGGACAGTTTGTTTTATCATCGTACACGTATTATGGCACCAATGAATACTGGACCGGCAGTGCCGATTTAAATTATGGTACCCTGCGTAATGTTGCGGCCATGGATAAAGAGGCTAAAAGATCGGCTGGCGATGTTAATAACCCTTATTCAGCGCTCGCCAAGTTTTTCAAAGCCTATTTTTTTATAGATATGAGCTTGAAAGTGGGAGATGTCCCGATGACGGAAGCATTGCTGGGTTTAGAGAATCCAACGCCAAAATATGATTCTCAGAAAGATGTTTTTAAACAATCGCTGGACCTGCTTGAACAAGCCAATAATGATCTTGCTGCTTTAATCAGCGCTGCTGATGTGTCATTACTGGGTGATTTCTACTTCCAGGAAAGAATTAATGGACCTGAAACTCCTTTAAATGCTTTAAAGTCATGGCAGAAAGTTGTTAATACTTATAAATTACGGGTATTAATTGCATTAAGCAAAAAAGCTGATGATGCGGATCTTGGCGTGAAACAAAAGTTCAATGATGTCTTAAGTGATCCTGCCAAATACCCGATCATGGAAAGTTTAGACGATAACCTTCAATACGTCTATAACAACGCCTTCAATAAATATCCGAATAACAAGGATAATTATGGTTTTGATGCTACCAGGATCACCGTAGGTCAAACCTGGATAAACACATTATCCAGTCTGAATGATTTGCGTGTTATGAAAATTGCTGATCCAGCGCGTGGACTGGGCTTTGCTGACACCGATTACCGATCATTTGTAGGTGCCAGTAACGGAGAAGATGTAAGTACGATGGGTGGTAAAGTGGAACAGGGTTTATATTCATTGGTAGGAAGAAAAAGATACTATGATGGTTATTTAGGCGAACCTACCTTTATTGTAGGCTATCCGGAAATGTGCTTCAATATTGCAGAAGCGATTAACCGGGGTTGGGTAACCGGCGATGCTGATAGTTGGTATCAAAAAGGGATTAAAGCTGATTTTGATTTTTATGGAGTTGTGGATGGTGACAATACTATCAGCTTCTTAAGAACACTGGCACCCGGCGACTATGTAAATTACACCGTTAATTTTAGTTACGCTACATATTTTAACCAACCTGCTGTTAAGTATGCAGGTGATAACGCCACTGGTCTGGGCCAGATACTCACTCAAAAATATTTAGCTTTTGGCAGGAACTCTGGTTACGAAGCGTATTATCAGTGGCGCAGAACAAATGTACCGACATTTTCAACGGGTCCTGGCATCGGAAATAGTGGCGTGATACCTTTGCGGTGGCAATATCCAACTGCGGAATTATCTACCAATGCAGCAAATTATACCGCAGCCGTACAAAGTCAATATGGCGGTGACGATAACATCAATTTGCAGATGTGGATTATAAAATAGACCACAATATTTAAATTTTTATTCTTACAGAGGCGAAGCTTTACAGTTTCGCCTCTTTTTTAATTTTATAAAATAAACATGAAAAAAATATTTTTCCTTGTTGCATGCCTGTTTACGTTGGCAGCATATTCTCAAAAAAGAAAAACAGAAAATATCATCATCGTTACATTAGATGGTATGCGCTGGCAGGAAATTTTTGGGGGCGTTGACTCAGTGATCCTGAATAACCCGGAATACACCCATGAAAGAGAAGGTATAAAATCTTTTTTATGGAGCGATGATGTGTCAGAAAGGAGAAAGAAACTATTCCCTTTTTTGTGGAACACGATTGGCAGTCATGGACAGTTATACGGAAACAGGAACAATGGAAACCTGGTGGATGTCGCCAATCCTTACCGGTTCTCCTACCCTGGTTATAATGAAATTTTTACCGGGTATCCCGATACGGCGGTTAATTCCAATGATAAAATACCCAATAAGAATGAAAATGTGCTGGAGTTTATCAACAAACAAAAAACCTATAAAAATAAAGTAGCCGCTTTCAGCACCTGGGACGTTTCTCCTTATTTTCTAAATAAATGGAGAAGCGGTGTGTATGTGAATGCGGATAAAGATTCTATCCAATTTGGATCGCTTCAGTCCAAACTCATCAATGATATTCAACTCCTTTCTATGAAGCCCAATGGTGAACGGCTTGATATCATAACCTTTATTGCCGCAAGGGAATATTTTAAACAACAAAAACCAAAGGTTCTTTATATTTCCTTTGACGAAACAGATGAATATGCTCACCAGGGCAAATATGACTACTACCTCGGCGCCGCCCATGCGGAAGATGGTATGATCGGGGATATCTGGAATTTGGCGCAATCATTACCTGAATACAAAGATAAAACCACCCTGATTATAACCACTGATCATGGCCGGGGCGATAAAATAAAGAGCGAATGGAGAGATCATGGAAAAAAAATTGAGGACGCAAGCCAGATATGGTTAGCGGTAATAGGACCCGATACAACACCCCTGGGCGAAATAAAAACTCCCGGACAGCTTTATCAAAAACAATATGCCGCAACGATCGCAGCTTTACTGGGTTTTGATTTTAAACCAGCACAGCCCGTTGGAGAAAAAATACCTGGCATTCTGAAATAAACCAACGACCGACTTATCTTAACAATTAGTTTTTATGTCACAACGCACTGCTATAGTTATCGGGGCCGGTATTGCCGGATTAGCTGCGGCAAGAGCTTTAGCCGCACGGGGTACTCAGGTGACTGTACTTGAAAGGACCCAGAAAGCAGTTGGAGCGTCTATCCGAAATTTTGGAATGATTATACCCTTTGGCCAGTCCGATGGAAAATATTACGAAAGAGCGATACTTTCGCGGCAGATATGGAAACAGGTTTGTAATGAAGCCGGAATCTGGTATCACGAAGCAGGTTCCTTGCAGCTTGCTTATTCACAGGAGGAATGGCAGGTATTGCAGGAAGTAAATGAGGCTTACCGACACCGGAACTATGAATTATTAAGTCCGGATGAAACCATCAATAAATCAGA
The DNA here is from genome assembly GCA_025963615.1 of Chitinophagaceae bacterium. GTDB lineage: Bacteria > Bacteroidota > Bacteroidia > Chitinophagales > Chitinophagaceae > JAFDYH01. The sequence continues at coordinate 8,961 of JAOQAL010000800.1, forward strand.
TGCAGTTGTAAGAGAAGGTCTGAAAGGAAGCTTATATAGCAAGGATGAAATAATTGTTGACCCCCGCGTAGCCATCGGCGCCATTCCTTTGTTTCTTACCGAAAAATATAATGTTGAGTTTTTATGGGGGAAAGCCGTTACGGATATTTGTTACCCTGCCGTATATGCCGGCAAAGAACAATTCAATGCTGATGAAATTTATGTATGCAGCGGCGCTGACTTTGAAACATTGTACCCGGAATTGTATTCGCAGTTACCAATAACAAGATGTAAACTGCAAATGCTGCGGATGGCGGCACAACCTGGAGGATGGCGTATGGGCCCCATGCTATGCAGTGGTCTTTCTTTAATTCATTACAATAGTTTTAAGGTGGCAGGTTCATTGGCCCAATTAACTAAGAAACTAGAGGCGGAATACCCCGAGTACCTTAAATGGGGTATTCATGTAATGGCATCTCAAAACCAGGCTGGCGAGCTGACCATCGGAGATTCGCATGAATACGGGTTAACGCCTGATCCTTTTGATAAAAGTTTTATTAATGATCTTATTCTTGCTTACCTGGATAAATTCGCCCGTTTTAAAAACAATCATGTTATTGAAACCTGGAATGGTGTGTATCCAAAATTAACCAATGGAGAAATTGATGTAATTCTTAAGCCGGAAAATGGAGTGACGGTTGTAAACGGGCTTGGTGGCGCCGGCATGACTTTTTCATTTGGTTTGTTGGAACAGCTGATTGGAGAAAGGCGGTAAAGCGACGAGCTGTGAGCTTCGAGCTGAGAGCTTCGAGCTATGAGCTGCAAGCTTCAAGACCTATAGTTCAGTAACTTAAGAGAAGCTTCGAGCTGCGAGCTTCAAGACCTATAGTTCGTATCTTATTTCAGTCTCGCAGCTCATAGCTTGCAGCTTGCGGCTTTCTCACAGTCTCGCAGCTCATAGCTTGCAGCTCGAAGCTTTCTTAGTCTTGCAGCACCGTTTCAATTTCACTCAATTCACCAGTTGAAAATTCAAGGTTGTTTAAACAGGCCAGGTTATTATCCAGTTGCTCTACTGAACTTACGCCAATCAGTACCGTGGTAATCCTTTTATCTTTCAGCAACCATGATAAGGCCATTTGCGAAAGTGATTGATTCCTTCTTTTGGCAATATCATTCAACCGGGTAATCTTATTTAGTTTGTGTTCATCTATTTCATCTGCTTTTAAAAACCCATGTGATTTGGAAGCTCTCGAGCCTTCGGGTATTCCTTTCAGGTACCGATCCGTCAATAACCCCTGCGCCAGGGGTGAAAAT
>JAOQAL010000042.1 GCA_025963615.1 Chitinophagaceae bacterium
AGTTAAGAATGAAGCTTATTATTGTCCCGGTTTTCCATGCGGGGTTTATTATTAATTCTCCGGGATTTTAATTATTGGTAATCGCCCGTACATGGTATTGTATTTACGGCAGAACAGGCATACAAAATTTTTTAAGGGTCGGCTCATCCAATGTATTCCCACTGCTTACAATAAGGTTTAGCCGTAATTTACTATTTAATTGTAAAACGACCTCATGATGGCTAAAATTCATGGCATATTTTGTCTTTTCTTTCGATGAATATTCATCCCATCTATAAGATGATTATCGAAGTCCTTCTGTTAACATCCCGAACGATAGATTGACATTTTTAGCAAAAGACTTTTGTCATTACCCCCACCCAGACGCACCGATGGCTATACGAATCCATCATTTTCTTTTACAAATGCCTGGTCCCTGATTTTATATTTTGTTGACAGGCAAAGTTAAGATTTGCCTGTCTTTTGATTTCATAGCCGCTTATAACAAAAAAAACGACTCCTTATAAAAATAAGAGTGCCGTTTCGCTGTTTTTAATGCTTCATTTCATCCGCGCTAGGCCCATAGCTACCTGGAATGGGAATATCCAACAGACGCAGATATACCCCCAATTGTGCACGGTGATGAACAGTCTGGCAGAAAGACATCCGGATTACATCGCCTTTTGGCTCGGTACTGTAAACCTGCTCACCGTTGCGTAACGTCCAGGGAAGTTCCATCTGATCATCATGGGCTTTGGCAAGATGGGCTTGTGCGTTAGCCAGGTTTTTTTCAAAATATTCCAACAGATCTTTTGTATTGGTTATAATTTCCGGTTCAAAATCATTGTTGGAAAAATCGAGTTCAGACGTGGTTAGCGTCATCCCCACCCATCCGGGTAGTTCCGCGACATGCGCTGCCAACCTTCCCAATGTCATACTTTTTTCATGAGGTTTCCAGTCATATTTGCCGTCGGGTACTCTTTCCAGCATTTTATGTGTAGTTACAGCTTCCCTGTTCAGTTCTTTCAAAAATGATTGCATGAATGTCATAATAATTAGTTTTTATTGTTATGACACAAAATAAAACATGCCCGCTGACAGCCCTATGTCAGCCTGTTTTCTGGAAATAATATTTTTCAAAAAATAGTTGAAAGACCGGTTTAGCCTGAGAATTAAAGGAGAACAGGAACTAAAAATTTACAGAGAGACGACGCAATGTTTCCATGGCCTTATCCGCATCCTGGCTGGGAACAAAAATATGGTCATGGTAAAAAGCAGACACGACATTACAACTAATTCCTTTTTCCGCTAATGCTTTTGAAAACGCCGCGGTTAATCCTATTGCTTCCAAAGAAGAGTGCACGGCCAGGGTTATCCAGGAAGCCGTAAAGCTATATTTCAATCTAAGTGTGTCGGCAATATTTTTCTGCAGAATAACAGTCGGTCCTTCTATTTCATGGAATAAACATAAAATGTCCGCGTTATTAATTGGGGTGGTTACATTTATTGAACAAAAAACATATTCCCCTTCATTGAGGCGGGGGGTCATAGTCGCCAGCAAAGTCGAGAGATTTGTTTCGCCGGTCATTTTTTAAAGAAAGTTTAAATAATTAATTCAGGGCAAGTTAGCCTTTTATTTGATTAAAGTTTTTGCTTAACGGGCAAGACTGGTTTATTCACAATGTTATGATAACTTTTGACTCGACTAATCATTAATTATTATACAGAACATCTATCTTTAGCGCGACTGAAATAAAAAAAATATTTGGCTGCTTTACGTTATTATATCGCGTTACCCTTTCTTTATTTTCTCTCGGTGCTGCCTTTCCGGTTGCTTTACCTTTTGTCTGACATTTTCTATTTTTTTCTTTACCATATTATTGGTTACCGGAAAGGGGTTGTCCGTACAAACCTCCGCAATTCGTTTCCGGAAAAAAGTGAAGAGGAAATAGAAGTCATCTGTAAAAAATTTTACCATTATTTCTGTGATCTTTTTCTTGAAACATTCAAGACGCTAACCATCGGCCGGTCAGCCATGTTGGAACATTGCGTTATGGATCCGGCGGCCAGCGAACTTTTCAACCGGCTGGCAGCAGATAATAAAAGCTTTATTATTGTTTTGGGTCATAAAGGCAATTGGGAATGGGCCGGTAACACGTTCAGTCTTCTTGGTAAGCATCAGTTGTATGTAATTTATCATCCTTTAACTAATAAGTACTTGGACCGGTTTATGTACAGGATGCGTACAAGGTTTGGCGGCCGTTTGATTGCCATGAAAAATACATTCAGGGATATGATGGACAAACGGGCTGAACTAAGTGTTACTGCTTTCATTGCCGATCAGACGCCGCCTCCCGATAAGGCGTACTGGCTAAATTTCCTTAACCAGGATACGCCGGTTTTCATGGGAACGGAAAAAATAGCCAGGAAAATAAAATATCCTGTTGTTTATATTACAATAAAAAAAGTAAAAAGAGGATATTATACGATACTGGCGGATCTGTTAATAAGCCCTCCGTATTTAACAGGAGATGGAGAAATAACAGCCGCTTATACAAAAAGACTCGAGGAAGATATCATTGAACAACCGGAAACCTGGTTATGGTCACACCGTCGGTGGAAACATAAACGGGTTTAAATGAATTACCTTTGTTCTAAAAAAAGATCATGCTATGTTATGTGGTAAACAACTGATACTGGCCACCAAGCCCTTTGCGAAAGAAAACAGGACCAGGAGCTGGTTACATACACTTACAACAATTATTTCCCTTATCGTGTCTTTTACCGCTATTATTGTAATACCCTATATGGCAGTAAAAATGTTTTTCAGCTTGCTGGCGGGTCTTTTGTTGGTCCGCATGTTTGTTATTTATCATGATCACCAGCATCATACTATTTTAGCCAAGTCGCCCGCTGCGAATTTTATAATGACCGCTTTTGGACTTTATATGCTGGCGCCAACCAGTATCTGGAAACGGTCGCACGATCATCACCATAATCATAATTCAAAATTATTTAGCGCCAGTATCGGATCCTTTCCTATCGCTACCCGCCAGAAGTACCTGAATATGACACCGAAAGAAAAATTTAGTTATCTGGCGGTAAGACATCCTTTGACAATTGGTATGTCCTACATTTCCATGTTTGTTTTTGGGATGTGCATTAGCTCTTTTTTAAGCGCTCCCAAAAAACATATTGATGCTCTTATAGCCCTGCTGATGCATGCAGCCATGATTACGGGTATTATCTTCTTTCTAGGCTGGCAAACCTGGTTGCTGTTGTCTTTTTTCCCCATGCTGATTGCCTGCGGATTTGGTTCGTATTTATTTTATGCGCAGCATAATTTTCCAGCTGTAACGTTCGCTACCAATAAAGAGTGGGCTTATGAAAAAGCGGCGCTTGAGTCTTCCAGTTATATGAGGATGAATTCTGTAATGGCTTGGTTCACTGCTAATATCGGGTATCATCATATTCATCATCTTAATTCCAAAATTCCTTTTTATCGCTTACCAGAAGTCATGAATCATTTTCCTGAATTGCAGGCTTGCAAAAAGACTTCCCTTCAAATTAGAGAAGTTATTACCTGCCTCCGTTTAAAAATCTGGGATGTTGAAAAAGGAAAAATGACAAGCCTGGAAGCTGTGGTATAGAAGTTCCGATCTGTTTTTCTTTGTTTTTTATTTTGCGTTATGTACAGCAAGCAGGATGCCTCAGCGGTGCGAAAGAATTTCTGGACCCGGTTTGGGCAGTATATGAATCCGCTGCCTGGCGCCGACGGGCAACCCGTGAACTGGCTGAACTATAAAACCGGAATTAAGTACCTGTATTTCCGAATGGATGCCGGCCATAAACAGGCGGCAATTGCTATTGAAATAAGGCATCCGGATGCCGCCGT
>JAOQAL010000059.1 GCA_025963615.1 Chitinophagaceae bacterium
GGAACCAATATCCTGCTATCAGTGTTCTTAACCGATATTATTTGTATCTCTATAAGGACTCTATTTTTGGAGATATCCCACTGCAGGTATTCATTCCGCCTAACTACAATAATACGGTTGCGTCCCCCCTTGTGCTTCTACTTCACGGAGCGGTCGTAATGAGTAGTTTCAAAGATGCTTACAAGGATACGACAACCGATGAGGATATATTTTTATCTTATTTTCAGAAAAATGACTTTGTAATTGTCAGGCCGTTTGCCGATAGTAAGGGGCCAAATACAGACGGAACAAAATTGTTTGACTGGGTAATGAACGACTTCAATGGTATAAAGAATAAAAATAAAACAAATCCTACTTTTTCTGCACTGGCTACAATTGTAAGCCGCTTAAAAGAAGTGTTGAACATCGACGACAACAAAGTGTTTGCCTTCGGTCACTCGGATGGTGCCGATGGTGTATTTGCATTACAAGTTTATAGACCGTCCTTATTTGCTGGCTTTATGGTATACAATTCGATGCTCACAAATTTATTTGCTTATGATATATACCTTCGAAACACGCAAAACCGGCCGCTATATCTTATTCATTCAGACCTGGATGATTTGCGACCAATTCAACAAGCAAGGGATATTGTAAAAATTTTGGATTCCCTTAAAAGCCCATTTTTATATAAAGAATATATTGGATATAAACATTTTGATAAGCATCTTCAAATCGATATACCGTATTGCTACGCATGGACAAAGCAAATTAGTAGAAACCCTTTTCAAAAAAGCCTTGTCTGGGAAATGTCTGATGTCACTAATAATACCTGTGATTGGTTAAAGATAATAGATATTGATACTGGTTTATCTCAACCTGCCAGATGGCATACTGAGTTAAACGCTCCTTTGTATAATAAAAGGGACGGAAAATATTATGGTTCTTATTATCAGCTAAATAAAAGTGGGGCTGTAATGGCTTTGTATAATAATAACAAATTTGAAATAACTACTTCAAGAGTAAACGAAGTTGAATTACTTATTAGCCCGATTATGGTCAATCTGCAAAACCCAGTTATCGTAACCATAAATGGAAAGGTTGTTTTTGACAATAAGGTTACTGCACAGAAGGACTTCTTACTAAACACTTTTTCCAATTCATTTGATAGGCGGGCATTATGGGTAACATCCATTAAGCTAAAAATTAAGTAATAGCCTTCTAAATTCACCTGCCCTGTTTTTAAATGGCCCGCAGGAGTGTGAGGACTAATTGTTGGTTAACAGTTAATGTGTATTCATTAAATTCCGTCATGGCTCACTCCATGCGTAATGACTTCACTGGATTAGCAACTGCTGCTTTGATCGCCTGGAAACTTATAGTAACAAGGGCTATCAACAAACAAATAGCGCCGACCGCCACAAACATCCACCAACCGATACTGATTCGATAGGCAAAGTCCTGTAGCCATTTGTTCATCGCCCACCAGGCAACAGGCGAGGCAATACAAATGGATAATAGGAGCAGTTTTACAAAATCTTTGGACAGCAACTTTAAAATATCCGTTACTGCGGCCCCCAATACTTTTCTAATGCCAATTTCTTTTATTCGCTGTTCTGCCGCGAATGTAACAAGGCCAAACAGACCCAGGCAGGCAATAACAATAGCAAGAATCGAAAATAACAGGAAGATTTTTCCCATGCGCTGGTCTACGCTATACTGTTTATTAAATTCCTCATCCAGGAAAGTATAGCTAAATGGCTGGGAGGAGGTCATTGACGTCCATTTCGTTTTTATTTCATTCAACAAGCCTGGGATATCGCGACTGCTGATTCGCACCGCCATGCCTCCATTGTCTTGTCGCAGGCTTAATACCAATGGCGTTACCTGCTCATGAAGGGAGTTGAAATTAAAGTCCTTTATGACCCCAATAATATTGTACGCAACTGTCTTTCCTGTGGAAAGATCACTGACCTGATAAAGCTTTTTGTTTACAGGGTCCACTCCCCCAAATACTTTTGCCGCAGTTTCATTGATAATTACAGCAGCGAAATCAGTTGGGTACTGTGCAGAAAAATTCCTTCCGCTTTTCAATTGTATCTGGAAAGCAGGAAGGTAGCTTTCATCAACCGGCCAGGATTGCATCAGCGTAAAATTTTTGCCATCAAATGTAGGCACCGTGATGAAACCCTGGGCAGTTCTCGCCCCGGTCAACGGCAAAAACCCGGAATTGGTCACATTTTTCACTCCCGGTATTTGCAACAATTCATTGGTGAAAGCCTTTGTATTGTTGTTTAACGAAGCTGTGTTTTGCAGGATCAACACCTGCTCCTTGTTAAAACCGAGGTCCCTGTTCCTGATATATTCGAGTTGGTTGAAGATCACCAGCGTGCCAATCATCAATATAACAGAAATGGTAAACTGAAAAACCACCAGCGTGTTTCGCAATGCGGAGCCCCTAAAGCCCATCGAGAGGTTGCCCTTCAATACTTTTATGGGTTGAAAAGAAGAGAGGAAAAATGCCGGGTAGCTGCCTGATATCAGGCTTACCAGGATAAGCAGCAATAACAGGCCCGATAAAATGGATGGGCTTAGTAAAATGGATACACTGATCTGCTTGCCGGCTAATTGATTAAAAAGAGGTAAAAACAAGGCAGCGATCAGGATGGCTATCACGAACGACAAAAAACAGGCCACTAAAGATTCTACGAGGAACTGGGTGATCAGGTTATTTTTCAAGCCACCCAATACTTTTCGTACGCCCACTTCTTTTGCACGGTTAGCAGAACGGGCAGTAGAAAGGTTCATGAAATTGATGCAGGCAATCAATAAAATAAAAAGGGCAATGGCTGAAAAAATATATACATACTGGATGCTCCCATTGACCCCAAGTTCATGAGTCAGCTGAGAATGCAGGTGTATCGCCGTAAGAGGCATCAGGCTACACGTTATGTAATTGCCGGCTTTCTTAAAGTCATCGTAACTCATGTTCAACTGTCCCTTGAACTGTGGGGATTGATATTGCTGCATGGCCCTATTCAACTGTTTTTCAAACGCAGGGATATCTGTGCCTGCTTTCAATACCAGGTAGGTGTAAAAGTTGGTAGTGATCCAACTGTTATTCCGGCTTTCCTCTAATTCGGAAACAGGCATAAACAAGTCGAAGTGAAAATGGGATTGTTTGGGGATGTCTTTAATGACCCCGGTAATTTTGTAATTCGCATTGCCGTTTAACAAAAGCGTCTTTCCTATAATATCGGGGCTGGTGAAATATTTTTTGGCGAAGCTTTCTGTTATCACCAGGCTATTCGGTTCTTTCAGCGCGGTTTTTTTGTTCCCGGCGATCATTTCTAATGTAAACACATCAAACAGGGAGGAATCAGCATAGATGGCCCCGTCCTCCCGGATGTTTTCGTTACCCTTCCGGATAATAATGCCGGAGCTGTATTTGAAACGTGTATACTGCC
>JAOQAL010000110.1 GCA_025963615.1 Chitinophagaceae bacterium
ATATCTTCCGAAATATGAAGCCGGATAACTATAAATGCATACAATGAAAAGAATACCATGGTCCGGATGATTGAATCAATATATAAATTAACTGCAAAAGGAATTATCCAGGCTGCAAAAAAGCAAATAGCCGCAATTATAAGAATATAAAAATTATTGCGTGTAAAAGGCTGCATTTTAAATAACTTCCAGATCAGCAGAAAACGGACGCCGTTATAAACCGTAAATGAAATCAAAGTAGCCCATGCTGAACCAATAATACCATATTTCCTAACTAATAAATAATTAAATACCCCCGCCATCAATACTAAAAAAATATTGGTAAAAAATTCAATCCGCCAATGTTTTGAGGTAAGCAACAGGTGAGAATTCAGGCCGGTGCCCAGGTCAATCAATTTCGAAAACCCGAGTATCAATACTACTTGTGCTAACGGCTGATATTTGGGACCCAGGTAAGCAATTGCATTTGGCATATTTAAGATCAATACTCCCATGATACCCAGCCCGGCAATCAATAAATTTAATGCTGTTTTACGGTAAACGTCAAAGATTTTTACAAGATTTTTATCCCTCCATGCCTGGGCTAATACAGCGAAAGCTATGCCGATCATACTTCTTACAGGCACTTCCATCAGGGCAATAAAGTATGTAGCAATTGTAAAAATTCCGGTATCCTGCAAGCCACCCGGTGATTGACTGGAAATTATTATACTGTCCAGGGTCCGGGCTAGTATGTTTAGAGCCTGACCGGAGAAAAGAAAGAGGCTGAAAACAATAATTCGATTCTTTAACCTTTTGGTGACTGAACTTATCTTAAAATGAAAAACGAGGTCTCCATTTTTTGCCAAAGAATAAATAAGAAAAATAACAGGGGGAATATAAATCAGTGCGTATAAATTTATAAATTGTTTAAAATTCAAAACCTTCAGCATAACAAGGAATATAAGAGCCGTAGTAAGCAGGCGTACCATTAATTCCTTCGCAATCGCCGGTAACACCGATCTCCTGACAGCCCATGAATAGGCTTCAAATAAATATAGGAATGCCATTGATATGGTGAGCGGAAAAATAAGATAAAAATATTGCACAAACAGGGGCGACCTGGAACCGTATTTTCTGATAATAATATCTTTAAAAAAAGGCATTAGCACTACAAATAATAAACAGCCCAACACGACTACAGTTGTAGTCAGAAAAGGAAAATCATTTTCTTTTTTAGGTAAATATGAATTGTAAAAGGGATAAAACTTTACAACGGCGGAATAGGAGCCCAGCGTGCAGAGCATAGCGATAAGCAGGGAAACATCTACCAACACCTTCGTTAATCCGAATTCAGCCAGTGTAAAATATCTTTCATTGGGAAACAGGACTAGAACATTCAGGGCACCGATAGCGAAGCCAATGTATATAAATAAGGAAGATTGTAAAGATTGTTTTCGGATTATACCCATGAAAAATAAATATAATAACTATCGCTGATAAAGCTGATCAGGACATGGAAAGATAATTAGTTCAGGGCATAGGTACAAAATCATTTAAGGTAGGACAAAAAAAGTTCCATCCCTTTCCTTTTACGTTCGTCAAGATGATAACTGATATGAAAAGTGTAATACTTTTTAAGGTCATACAACGGAGAAGGATATTGGGCTATAATTTCATCAATATGTTTTAACCCTTCAGCATTTGCATTATTAAATTGTTCCACAAAACTATCTGGTAATTTTTTGTTGCTGACCCAGGCGGCAAAAACAAATGGCAGTCCGGTAACAAACCGCCATTCGGCACCCAGATCGTAAATAAAGGTCGAGATCTTCCGTTGTTCAAGAGCCCTGTCGCCAATAACCAGGCCGGCGGCCGTTCCTTTTATTTCAGCCCGGTAGTTTTCATCCGTAGTTTCTATTAATTCAGGATTAATGCCCCAATACTCACGGATCAGCCACTTTAATAAAGCAACCGAAGAGCGGCTTTGATAATCCAGGTAAACTTTAGTCACTTTTTCCACCGGTACCTCGCTGAATAAGCAAACCGATGCTACTTCTCCTTCTGAACCGATACAGTAATCCCCGATAATATGATATTCGCTGAGCTTTGGTATGGAGGCAACGGGTATGAGCCCCAGGTCTATCTCATCATTGATCAGCATTTCGGATAGCCTCGCAGGATAGGCTTCAATAAGCTCTATACTATCCTTAACCGGCGGCTTTTGCAAGCCATATATTAACGGGCGGGTATTGAGATAACTAACAATACCTGTTCTTATCTTCTTCAATTCAATTATTTTTGCGGCAGCAAAGGTAAGTCTGACCGCGCTATTTTAAAATCGAATAATGGAATTAACCCCTCTCACGTCTATTTCTGCCATTGATGGCCGTTACCGGAAACAGGTACAGCATCTGGATGAATATTTTTCAGAATATTCCCTGATCAAATACAGGGTGTTTGTGGAAACAGAATATTTATTCTTCCTGGCGGATAAAAAATTTTTGAAATTATCCGGTAAAACGGTCAAACACCTTAAGAAGCTGAATGAAAATTTTGGGCTGGAAGATGCCCAGGAGATCAAACAGATTGAATACAGCACGAACCACGATGTAAAAGCCGTGGAGTACTTTTTAAAGAACGAATTGGAAAAATGCGGGGCCAAAGAGGTGAAAGAATGGGTGCATTTTGGACTTACTTCACAGGACATCAATAATACCGCCATCCCTTTGAGTTGGAAACATGCCGTGGAATATGAATACCTGCCGGCCCTGCTGAACCTGAATACCCAATTGAAATTGCTGGCCAAGGAATGGCAAGATATACCCATGCTGGCGCATACTCACGGACAGCCTGCCTCCCCCACCCGGCTGGGGAAGGAATTAATGGTGTTTGCGGAAAGGATCGAAAACCAGATAGAACTATTGATCAGTATTCCATTCAGTGCCAAGTTTGGCGGCGCTACGGGAAATTTTAATGCACACCATGTTGCTTTCCCAAAAACTGACTGGATAAAAATGGGCAATGAGTTCGTGAACAAAAAGCTCGGGCTTACGCGGATGCAATACACCACACAAATTGAGCATTACGATGACCTGGCCGCCCAGTTCGACTGTATGAAACGGATCAATAATATCCTAATTGATTTCTGCAGGGATTTATGGTCTTATATTTCTATGGAGTATTTTAAACAAAGGGTAATAAAGGGAGAAGTAGGTTCTTCGGCGATGCCGCATAAAGTGAACCCCATAGATTTTGAAAATGCGGAAGGAAACCTGGGCCTGGCCAATTCAATTTTTGAGCATTTGGCTGCCAAACTTCCCGTTTCGCGTCTCCAGCGGGACCTTACAGATTCCACGGTTTTGCGAAATACCGGTGTTCCTTTTGCGCATACCATCATATCCTTTAAGTCTATTGAGAAAGGATTGGATAAACTCATAATTAACGACAGCAGAATTCATGCGGACCTTGAAGATAACTGGGCCGTAGTGGCCGAAGCTATCCAAACCATTCTCCGCCGGGAAAATTATCCAAATCCTTATGAGGCTTTAAAAGATTTAACGAGAGTCAATAATAAAAT
>JAOQAL010000121.1 GCA_025963615.1 Chitinophagaceae bacterium
TTGGAAATAATTGAACGGAGTTGCTGGTGGCTGCACATTGTTGGCATTTTCGCTTTCCTCAATTATCTCCCGTGGTCTAAACATTTGCATATACTTCTTGCTTTCCCGAATGCCTATTATGCCCGGCTGCTGCCAATGGGAGAAATGATAAACATGAAAGAAATACAAAATGAAGTATTGTATGCCATGCACCCGGAACTGGCCCCCACCAGTACGGATGCCAGCACGGAAGCGACGAAAAACCCGATAGCTATCGGGTTCGGTGCAAAAGATGCAACTGACCTTAGTTGGAAAAATTTGCTGGATGCTTATAGTTGTACAGAATGTGGCCGCTGCTCTGCCGCTTGTCCAGCTAACATTACCGGCAAACTCTTATCCCCGCGGAAGATTATGATGGATACGCGTGACCGCCTGGAAGAAATCGGCAGGAATATCAATACCAACGGCGATCCGAAAGCTAACGGGTTCAAAGAAGATGGCAAAACACTTTTGCATAATTATATCACCGCGGAAGAATTGCGTGCCTGCACTACCTGCAATGCATGCGTACAGGAATGCCCCGTCAGTATTAATCCACTCGACATTATCCTGCAACTACGCCGCTACCTTATCATGGAAGAAAGCAATGCCCCACAGGAATGGAATACCATGTTCAGTAATACCGAAAATAATTTTGCTCCCTGGAAATTCAGCCCGGATGAAAGAGATAAATGGACGACTGAAGTTTAAGTAGTTTTTAGCTTCGGGATGCTGTCTCCATAGCGTAATTTTAAAATAATCCCGCAGAGATATTGAGAAAGTAAAAATTGATTCTTAACAATTCATCTCTTTGCGCTCTTAGCTTCTTTGCGTCCTTTGCGTGAAATATGTTCATCTCAAAAAGACCTCACTTGATAAACCGGATACAAAATGGATAACGGTATAATTTACCCTCACTCGCCCGGATCGTAGCAATAATAACCAGGACCAAAACATAAATACCCACAAACCATAGTAGAAGGATTCCTACAATTGTCACAAACAGCAGGATAATCACTAACAACACAGTCAACTGAAAATTAAGCGACTCTTTTGCATGTGCTGCAACAAAAGAAGACTCGTCTTTTTTAATAAGGTATATAATAAGCGGAGCAATAAACTGCGATACCAGCGTGATTACATGCGAAACCAGGGCCAATGTTTTTTCATCCGCTGTTGGCACAACGGAAGGTAGTTGATCGCTGCCCAGTAAGGAGGATTGACTTGTCATAAAAAAAATTGTCAACTAATATACGTTTTTATAAAATATTACAGCATCTTTTTTAGGGATGGCGGCCCGGCTATTTTTGCAGCAAATCATCGGAAATATTGCCCAATCGGCTATACACAACCTGCCCGTGTTATTTAGCTCAAAAATCGCGTCCCCCGGCCGACATACAACCTGCATGCTAGTCAACAGCCCTGAAGAAATCGCCGGTTAATAGTAGTATCGATATAATATTAAACAAGGCTGCATAGGAATTTCCTGTAACCATGATAATTATCTGTTTCCCAAAGATTTCCCCATTACAATGCATTAGCTAATAAATAAAAACTCTTCCTCTCCGGTTCGTATCTTCATGAACCGGCAATAACTTACTTAAAGCAGGTAAAAGCAACCAAACTGTTTTCATTTTTATCCAATTACATCACTATACTGATTTACCGATTTGAAAAAGAAAATAGGCATTTCCACCGCGGCTGCCATTGTAGTAGCTAACATGATCGGCACCGGTGTGTTTACGAGTCTGGGATTTCAACTCTCCTCTTTACAAAATACCTGGACTATTTTATTGCTTTGGCTTGCTGGTGGGCTGCTTGCTTTATTTGGCGCATTTGCCTATGCGGAGTTGGGAACCCACTTTAAAGAATCTGGCGGTGATTATATTTACCTGTCACGCATATTTCATCCTATGCTGGGCTATTTATCCGCCTGGGCCGGACTTACCGTGGGCTTTTCGGCGCCTGTTGCCTTAGCCGCCATGGCTTTCACCAAATACCTCACTCCTTTTGGATTACAAAACAATGTGTGGCTGGCCATCGGAGTCATTATATTAATCGGCATCATGCACAGTTTTACGATTAGACACAGTGGTCGCTTTCAAAACATAACCACCCTCATAAAAGTGCTGTTTATTGTCACCCTGGTGATACTGGGTTTCGCTATTACCGGCAATGGAAACGACGCATTCAACTACAGCAATTCCTGGCAACAGGAGATCCTGAAACCCGGCTTTGCCGTTTCTATGATCTATGTAAGTTTTGCATATACCGGCTGGAATGCTGCCGCCTATGTTGCAGATGAAATTGACTATCCTGGAAAGAATTTACCAAGAGCGTTGATTGGAAGTACTCTTTTTGTAGCAACGGTGTATATCCTGCTGCAATTTGTTCTTTTAAAAAATGCAACGGTAAGGGAACTGCAAGGCAAAGAAGACGTCACATTTATCGCGTTCAATAACCTGCTGGGCAATCAGGGCGGCAAATGGGTAAGTATTTTTATAGCCATTCAGTTAATTGCCACCATTAGTTCTTATTTGTGGGTAGGACCCCGGGTTACCCAGGCTATGGCAACGGAAAATAAATTGTGGCAGCCCCTGGCTAAAAAAAATAAACATGGCATTCCGGTAGCTGCTGTATGGCTGCATGTAGTTATCAGCATCCTGCTAACACTCACCGGCTCTTTTGAAAAAGTTTTATTATATGCAGGCTTTGTGTTACAAATGATGGCTACCCTAACTGTCTCTACAAGTCTGTTTATCAAAGACAAAAAACCAGGGGAGTTTAAAAGTCCCTTCAAACCTGTGCTTCAAATCATTTTTCTGGTTTTTAATACCGGGGTGTTGATATTTACCTTAATTGACCGGCCAGTAGAAAGTTTGGTTGGAATAGGTATCTTAGTCATTGGTGCTGTGATTTATTTCTTTGATAAACCCGTTGATCATAAATTGGCGGCCGAAAACATCGGGTAGGCTTGCCAGTTATCTATCCGGTGGATATAATAGCCGATTCCGGTGATGTCAAATTAGTTTAGCAATAGCCTGTTTAAGAGACCGGAAAAACAATTTCCAGTTGAATATTGAAAAATCATAATTTTATTTTTCAAGAGCAGGTTAGAATGGATGACTTTTAAAATCGTATCAACAATTTAATTTAGCCAAAATGAAAAATTCTCGTCGTCTTTTTATCAAACAAACAGCCTTGGCGGGCGCCGGCGTTTTAGTTTCCAGGATGGGATGGTCTGCACAGAGTTATAGAAGGATCATCGGTGCCAATGACCGCGTAAGAGTTGGTGTAGTGGGTTTTTCCGACCGTCACCGGGGTTCACATATCCCTAGTTTTATGAATCATTACAAGGAATTGAATTTTGACGTTGTCGCTGTGTCGGATATCTGGAAAATGCGGCGGGAACAAGGCGCTGCCACCTGGAAAGAAAAAATGGGTCATGATATTACCGCTTGCAGAAACAATGAAGAATTATATGATAAAAAATTAGCGGACGCTGTATTCATTAGTACGGCTGACTTTCAACATGCATTGCATACCATTGAAGCTGTAAAAGCGGGTTGCGATGCGTATGTGGAAAAACCTTTTGCCGAATCCATGGCAGATAACCGCGCCGCGTTAAAAGCGGTAAAAGAATCGGGAAAGATTGTACAGATTGGTTCCCAAAGAAGAAGTGGCGCCAATTATCATGCTGCAGATGACTTTATTAAATCCGGCAAGTTTGGCGATATTAAGATGGTTGAACTTACCTGGAATGTCAATCAACCCGGCCGCTGGCGCAGAACTGCATTATTGCCCCAATTAAAGGAGGAAGACACCGACTGGAAACGGTATTTATTAAACAGGCCTTTCGAGTCCTTTGATCCGAGGAAGTATCTTGAATTTCGTTTGTTCTGGCCCTATTCATCGGGATTGCCCGGGCAATGGATGAGCCACCAGATTGATACGGTGCATTGGTTTAGCGGATTAAAACATCCAAGGAGCGTTGTAGCCAACGGCGGAATTTATATGTGGAAGGATGGACGGAAAAACTGGGATACCATTACGGCAGTGTTCGATTATGGCCCGGCTGAAGATGCTTCAACCGGCTTCCAGGTCACCTTTGCATCACGCATGGATAACGGTGAGGACAATCCGAAAGAAATATATTATTCCAATGGCGGTGAATTAAATCTTGATACCAATAAAGTTTCACCCGTGGGAGGATTATCAAAAGACCATGCCGCAGCTATGAATCTGCAGCCGAATTTATTGCCTGAAATGAATTTATCAGATGCGGCAAAGGTGGTGGCCTCTGCCAACACCGGTGGTGATATGCTTACGTCGAACCATATCCGCAACTGGATGGAATGTGTACGCAGCCGCAAGCAACCTAACGCCCCCGTAGAGGCCGGTTACAGTCATTCTATTGCAAATATTATGACAACAGCATCAGCACATACCGGTCAGAAAGCAACTTTTAATGAAAAAACGCAGGAAGTCATGGTGGGTGGTCAGGCGTTTAAATAGCAGAGGAGAAAATTTTGAAACCGGCGGTATAGCCTTGTTCATCTTTGGTTGTATCACGCATAAACTTCATCAACCCGATAGCGATGGTATGGGTGAACCTGTAACGGTGAAATGAGCAAACCAACCAAATCAAATAACTAATTATGAAACTACTTTTGAAATATACGGGCAATTTTATATTCAGCATCTTTTTCGTTTCTGCTTTATCCGCACAAAAAACGCAAATGATAAAACTGGTGAAAGAAGAAAATAACAACCGGGTCAATGTTCTTATAGGTGAAAAACCATTTACCAGTTTTATTTATCCCGATTCGCTGGAAAAACCCGTGCTCTATCCCATTTATGCAGCTAATGACGAATTGATTACAAGAGGATTTCCGCTGGCCCCCCGGCCTGGTGAACCGGTAGATCATCCGCATCATATCGGATTATGGCTTAATTATGAAAGTGTGAATGGCCTTGATTTCTGGAACAATTCATCCGCCATTGCACCGGAAAAAAAAGCTTCCTATGGCTGGATAAGAACAACCAAGATCCTGGAGATTAAAAGTGGGGTGAAAGGCAGTTTAAAATACAGTGCCAACTGGCAGGATATTAAAAAGAATATTTTACTGGAAGAAATAACGACGTATAATTTTTCGTCCTACAATAATTTGCGCATCATAGACCGCATTACAACCTTAACTGCTCAGCAGGATGTTGCCATGCCGGATATAAAGGATGGATTTTTGGGATTGCGGGTAGCACACCAGCTGGAACTGCCTTCAAAAGAAGAACGGGAGTTCACAGACAACAAAGGCAACATAACAAAAGTAAAATCAGCAAACGATTCTTCCGTGTCAGGTAATTATATCACCAGCGAAGGATTCAGCGGTGATAATGTCTGGGCCACCCGCGCCAAATGGTGCATGTTATACGGAAAAAAGGGAAATGACACCATCAGCATTGTTATCATCGATCATCCGAAAAATACAGGTTACCCCACTTACTGGCATGCCCGTGGTTATGGTTTATTCGCCGCCAACCCTCTCGGACAAAAAATATTCAGCAAAGGAAAAGAGACCCTCAACTTTGCTTTGAAAAAAGGTGAATCGGTAACCTTCCGTTACAGGATTATCATTAATTCAGACAAACAAAGACTGACAAGTGGTACGATTGACGTGCTGGCAAGCGAATTCGGCAACAATTATCAATAACTCAGAGATCACTGCATAACGGGATCATAATCATTTTAATCAATTGCCGGACATGGTCTGGATTAAAATGGATGACTT
This sequence comes from Chitinophagaceae bacterium, assembly GCA_025963615.1. Taxonomy (GTDB): domain Bacteria; phylum Bacteroidota; class Bacteroidia; order Chitinophagales; family Chitinophagaceae; genus JAFDYH01. The sequence goes on from JAOQAL010000121.1 coordinate 5,808, forward strand.
CGCCCCTATCTGCAGAAAAATATTAACTCGTAAGCCGTAAATTGTGTGCACAACTATAGCACATGAGAAAAATATTCCTTTCAATCTTCGTTGCCATTTTAATTTGTATTGGATCTGTTTCAGCACAGAAAAAAAATCTTTCTGATGTTTCAGCC
>JAOQAL010000132.1 GCA_025963615.1 Chitinophagaceae bacterium
TGAGCCAACGAAGGGTGGGCTGCCATCGCCACTTCACCCCATACACCACTACCACCTTTAATCACTTTCTGCGCGAGGTAAGTTGAAGCATTGGCATCTTTAGCATACTTCTCCGAAACCTTTACAAAAGATGGCCCGATGGATGTTTCAGCTTCCTTATGGCAACTCTTGCAATCCAGCGAAAGCATGATGTTTTTTCCACTGATAGCCGCTTCTCCACGCTGGTGACCCATGGGCGAAGCCGCTTTATCAAATCCCTGTGCATATTCAACAGAAACAAAAAGATTGGCTGGATCCATTTTAGCTGTATCATTTTTGTCGCTTACTGAAATAGCATAGTTAAATGGTAAACCCGGAACATAAAATGTTTTATTACCTCCTGAAACCTGGATATCAACAACCGGTGTTTCATTGCCGGCATATATTTCTATAGCATCACTTTTTGTTGAATCACCTTTATCATCTTTTGCCGTGACGCTTATTTTATAATCACCTGCTTTTTCATAAGTATAATCCAGTTCAGGAACATCGGTCTCTTTGATGGTTTTATTACCCAGATCCCATACATACTTTATCTTGTCTTTTTCCGGATCTGCCGCATCAACCGAAACTTTCACGGCGAAAGGTAATGAACCGGTCGTTTTGTCAATGTTGACCGATGCAATCTTCGGCGGCCTGTTACCGGCTGTGTAGTCAATGCGTGATAAACCCGCATCTGCATTTTTGCTAAACCAGCCTGATCCATACTCCAGTAGATATAGTCTTCCATCTGGACCGGTTTCCATATCTATACAATTACTCAATTTAATATGCTCCATAAACGGTTCCATTTTATCGTAATCACCGTTTGGCAACATCGTTACCGCTTTAATCCATCCGCGGATCCAATCATAGATAATCAATTTGTTATTATAATAATCCGGCAATCGGGTCTCTTTTGGAAACATATCGGTGTAATATACCGGTCCGGCCATGGCATTGCGTCCACCACTGCCAACATTGGGAAACTCCTTTGAATCGGCATAAGGGTACCAGATAAAAGCAGGTTGTGCAGGTGGTAAGTCCTTTAACCCCGTATTATTTCTTGAATTATTCACCGGTTTATTAGGGTCATAAGCGGGGCCATGTTGTCCGTTTGAATAATCATAAGCATGATAAGCATAATTATTACCAACAAATAAAGGCCAGCCAAAAAAGCCAGCTTTGCGTGCCTGGTTTACTTCATCATATCCCCGGGGTCCCCTTGTTTCAAGACTGTCCGAATTAGCATCGGGTCCTACTTCACCCCAATACAGGAAACTGTTTTTCTGATCTACTGAAATGCGGTAGGGGTTGCGGTTTCCCATCACAAATATTTCAGGACGGGTCCCGGCTTCTCCTTTTGGGAAAAGATTGCCATCCGGTATCTCATACCCCCCGTCATCTTTCACGCGGATGCGCAAAATTTTCCCACGCAGATCGTTGGTATTACCGGCAGATCTCCTGGCATCATACTGCTGGTGGCCGGGAATATCGTTCAGGGGTCCAAATCCATCATTTACATATTTTACCTGCGGTTCATTAAAAGGCGTTGAATTATCACCGGTAGATACGTAAAGTAATCCATCAGGCCCAAAGGCGATGGAACCACCGGTATGACAGCATATTTCACGCTGCGATTTTACATCCAAAATGACCTTTTCTGTTTTAAGATCGATGGTATCATTTTTAAAAGTAAATCTGGACAATCGATTCACGGAACTATCAATCGGGCTATAGTACATGTAGACCCAGTTGTTTTTGTCGTAATGCGGGTCCTTGCAAAGCCCAAGCAAACCCTCTTCCGCATTGACTCCGGGAGTATTTGTTTTCCAGTATACATTTAAAAAACCAACCTGTTTTACCTTCTTCGTGTCATTTTTATACAACATAATTTCTCCACGGCGTTGAATCACTATCACATCGAAATTTGGCAGGATCGTCATTTCGGTAGGCTCGAAAAATTCTCCCTGCACCAGGTTTACTTTGGTGAACCGATCTTCATCAGGCGGTAACTGTGTTTTTGCTTTTGAATAATCTAAGGTCTTATTCTCACCAATAGCATATTGAATTCCGCCTAACAGGTGTTTCAGGTAATTTTCTTCGGTATAGGATTCTTCCGTATGACCGAGTTCTGTATAAAAAGCGCGGCCTCCATCATAATCATGATACCACGCCATGGGATGAAAAGCACCATTGGTGCCTCCTTTGTAGGATGACTCGTCAATAGTAATCAATACATGGACATCCGGATTTAGCTTTTTGAAATTATAAAGCTCATCTTTCCGCTGCCAGATTGTATCCTGGAAGAATTTTGTGGCGGGTTGACTTTTATCTTTTATTATAAATTTCGCCATTTGTTGTTCGGGATGGCCATTAAAATAAGCGCCGACTAACCGGCCATACCAACCCCAGTCATATTCCGTATCGGTGGCTGCATGGACACCCAGAAAACCTCCTCCGGCCTGTATAAACCGTTCAAAAGCGGCTTCCTGTTTATAATTCAACACATTTCCTGTAGTACTAAGGAATATAACGGCAGCATAATTTTTCAATGAGTCTTCATTAAAATAATCGGCGTTTTCTGTTGTGTCAACATCAAAACCATTTTCCGCACCTAGTTTCTGAATGGCCGCAATGCCATTAGGAATAGAGGAGTGCCGGAATTCTGTTGTTTTTGAAAAAACAAGTATACGGGGTTTGCCGCTTCTTTTATTACTACAGGATGATCCGGCAATAATGAATGAAGCCGCTAGAAGAAAGAAAACAATTCTTTTCATTTGGCTTATTTAATTTATAATTTGGATTAAATGAGGGCTAAATTTAATCCGGAATCTTCAAACGAAAGAAAGAAAAATGAAAGCCAGACACATTGTTGCCAGGTTAAGTGTGTTATGACGGGTTTCTCCGGTAAATTATCGACGAAAGAAGTGATTTGGATGACAATCGGGGTTTAGTTAAGTTGCGGATCAATCGGGAAGTTGATCATCATTTCATAATCCCCGCCTAATTGTTTCAGCGAATCTTTCCATATTTCGAGGTAATCCTTATGAAAGACGATTTTTCGGGTTGCCTTTACCGTAAGCCATGATTTTTCAGTCAGTTCATTTGTCAATTGTCCGCTGGTCCACCCGGAATAGCCAATATAAAAACGGATTTTAGAGGTGTCGATACTTTTGTTCTTTATCATATCCACGACTTTGTCAAAATCACCACCCCAGTAAACTCCTTTCATTATTTCAAGTCCACCGGGAATTGCTTCGGGATACTGATGCAGGAAATGGATCGTATCAATTTGCACCGGTCCTCCATAAAAAAGCGGCAATTGATGACCTTCCAGTTCGGGTATTAATTCGTCCAGCGTATTCTCATATTTTCTGTTGAGCACAAAGCCGAAGCTTCCTTCATCCTGGTGCTCACATAAAAAAACGACCGTACGCAGAAAATTCGGATCCTTTAAAAAAGGGTCTGCAACCAGTAATATGCCAGGTCCCGGTTCTATCATGGTTCAATTTACAAGGAAAATTTATTTTACCCAACAGTTTTAGCTATTTAAATCATTGCCGGAATTTTGGCTAAAGCGGTTTTGTAAACCTCTGTTAAAATGGCAGCAAAGGAATGACCCGCCTTAGAAAGGCGGTCAGCAGCTATTAATTTTGCAGTTTATCCTAAAACTAAAAAACAGATTATCTTTCGGTTATAAATTCCATTTGTGAAGAAAATTTTACCTGTTATAATTGTATTGATCAGTTTATCGCTTGTAGGTATTATTATTATCCAGCTTTTATGGATCAATAATATGGTATTGCTTCGCGAAGAGCAGGTTAAACATATTGTCGATGATGCTACCAAAGAGGTGGCGGAAGAGTTAGCCCAGCACAAAGGCAATTATTCCTCGGGGGGATCTGCCAAGTTATTTCCGGGCTTACAGCCAGAAGATTTTTCAATCGAGATATTAAAACCGATATCCGTTGGTCAGCGTTTTAGCACCGGGGAGATAATGCAAAAGATTCAAAAATCTTTTTTAAAAAACAACCTGAAAGATATTCGTTTCGGATTTGGTCTTGTGTCTTTGGGGAAAGCTGGTGTAAGCCGGATGGAACGCCAGTCGAAGGATTTTGTTACTTTTTATGAGGATAGCATCCGGAACTATTCCAGTAACGTATTCATTGTTCCCCCCAGTGGAACGGCTGGCGAAAACCTCTCCGCGGATGAAATGTTAATTGTTACGGTACCGGATTATAAGAATATTGTTTTGAAATCACTCAGGGGTAATATTATAACCGCCATTTTTTTTACGATCATAATTGTTACCGCATTTTACCTTACCATTAGAACCATGCTCCGGCAGAAGAAACTCAGTGAAATTAAAAATGATTTCATTAATAACATGACGCATGAGTTTAAAACACCCTTAGCTACTATTTCACTGGCGGTAGATGCCTTGAAGAATGAAAAAGTAATGGGCAACGCTGAAAAGATGACCTATTTCAGCTCTATTATAAAAGAAGAGAACCAGCGGATGAACCGCCAGGTAGAAACCATACTGAAAGCGGCATTAATGGAAAAACAGGAAGTGCAGCTATTACTTCGCCCGCTTCATATACATGAAGTCATCAAAGAAGTGGTTAGCAATTTTACCCTGCAACTGGAAGATAAAAAAGGGAAAGCCGGGCTGGAATTAAACGCAACCAACGACCTGGTGGACGCAGACGAAGTTCATTTTTCAAACCTGATCAATAACCTGATTGATAATTCAATAAAGTATGCTAAGGATAATATACCGCCGCATATCAATGTCACTACTTCTTCTACGGACAAAAAAATAACGATCCGTCTTGAAGACAATGGAATAGGGATGGGCCGGGAAACCGTGAAACGCATTTTTGAAAAATTCTATCGGGCCCATACCGGCAATATTCACAATGTAAAAGGCTTTGGTCTGGGCTTAAGCTATGTAAAAACCATGGTGGAAGCTCATGGCGGTGAAATAAAAGTAGAAAGTATTTTGGGTAAGGGCAGTATTTTTAATATTGAATTGCCTTTAAAAAAAGTTTAGCTTTCCTGGAACCATAAAAGGCTGCCATCACCATAGCTTAAAAAGCGGAATCCATTTTCCAAAGCATATGCATATACTTTCTTCCAGTCTTTTCCTATCAAAGCAGCTACCAGCAACAATAATGTTGATTGCGGCTGATGAAAATTAGTGATGAGTGCCTTTGTGATTTTTGATTTATAACCCGGTGCGATAATAATTTTCGTTTTGGCATACAATCTTTCCAGCTTGTTTTTGTGCATCCATTGCAGCAGGAATTGCAGCGCTTCTTTTGCCGGAAGATCCTGTCTGAGTGTATCATATACTTCCCACTGGTTAAGCTCAGGCACTGGATGCGAACGATCAACCTGGTAGCTGCCGGGAACCAACTGATGATTGCCATCTGCAGCCTTCACGCCCAGCCAATACAGGGTTTCAATCGTACGAAGCGAAGTAGTACCTGCGGCGATGATAATACCGTCAATATTCTTTATGATTTGTTCAATTGCTTCTTTCGATACGTCTATGAATTCCGGATGCATTTCATGCCCCTCCATCCGGTCGTTTTTTACAGGTTTAAAAGTACCGGCACCAACATGCAGGGTAACAAAACCGGTCTGAATACTTTTAGTTTTTAGTTCAGCAAAAATAGCTGGAGTAAAATGAAGTCCGGCGGTGGGGGCAGCCACCGATCCGTCAAAGTTGGCATAGACCGTTTGATATCGTTCAGTGTCCGATAATTCTGCGGCCCGTTTAATATAAGGGGGTAATGGAATAGCGCCAGCATGGTGCAGGATTTCTGCAAAGCTCAGTGATGCCGGTTGCCAGGACAATTCAATAATAAAACTGTCCTTTCTTTTTTCAATATATTTCGCTGTAATTATAATTTCTCCGTCCGTGGATTGTATTTTTTTTTCAAGTAATTGTCCATGTTTCCATTTGGAAGCGCCGCCGATAAGACATTGCCATAAAAC
>JAOQAL010000209.1 GCA_025963615.1 Chitinophagaceae bacterium
CAATCTGTATCGGAATGGCCGCGTCTATGGCCTGCGTACTATTAGGAGCCGGCACAAAAGGAAAAAGAGCCGCCCTGAAACATGCCAGGATCATGATGCACCAGCCGAGTGGCGCTATCGGCGGCCAGGCAAGTGATATTGAAATTACTGTCAATGAAATAAGAAAACTGAAAAGTGAATTGTATGAAATTGTTCAGTACCACTCTGGTAAGCCTGCCAAGCAGATTGAAAAGGATTTTGACAGGGATTACTGGATGACCGCTCCGGAAGCAAAAGAATATGGTTTGGTCGATGAAGTCTTATTGATCAATCCAAGAAAACAAAAGAAAGAAAGCTAAGAGATCAGGAGTGAAAAAGGAGTTGCTTTACTGAATAAAACGGTGGAAGTACAAATCCCGATAGACAGGGAAGCACAACAACAGACGATTAGAAAACCGGAAGCCGGTAACAAAATAAAAACCACAATATTTAAATTTTATGATTCCAGGACAATTTTTATACAACAACCCGATGGCTGCCGCCGGCTGGAGAGCCGATGATGAAGATGATGAAAAGGAAGAGCAGCCCAAGTCGGACCTGATGATGTTTAGCCGGAAAATTGAAAAATATTTTTTTGACAGACGTAGTGTACATCTCTGGGGCGTGGTAGATGATAAAAGCGCCAAAGATGTTGTTACCAAAATGCTGTTACTTGATGCCGATAAATCAGGCGAGGAAATTAAGTTTTATATAAACAGTCCCGGAGGTGTAGTTACCAGTGGTATGGTGATCTATGATACGATGCGGATGCTGCAATCACCGGTCTCCACCATCTGCATGGGCCTTGCAGCATCTATGGGCAGTATCTTATTAAGCGGCGGCGTGAAGGGTAAACGCTATATTTATCCGCATGGCGAAGTAATGATTCACCAGCCATCGTTGGGAGGGCATATACAAGGTGTAAGTACCGACCTGGAAATACAAGCCAGGCAAACGAAGAGAGTAAAAGAACTGGGAGCAAAGATCCTGGCTGATAATTGCGGTAAAACCATGCAGCAGGTCATGAAAGATTTTGACCGGGATTACTGGATGGATGCTAAGGAAGCCATCGAATATGGCATTGTTGACCAGGTCGTTGAAAAAATATAAGTCGCTGATAAATAAGGCTTAATACCAAATTATGGGTTGGTTGAAAAGAAAAGCTGCTCTTATCAGGGCAGTTTTTTATTTTTGTATGTTCTAAAAGAGAGGCAGAAACTGCATAAACTCAAAAAAATACATGGCAAAAAATCCTTTACATTGTTCATTTTGTGGCCGTAGCCGCGATGAAGTAAAAATTTTGATTGCGGGACAGGAAGGACATATCTGTGAAAACTGTGTTGAACATGCCCGTGAAATTATTGAACAGGAACTGATGGTGCGCGATGAAAAATCATCTCCGTCATTTAAGCTTACTGTAAAAAAACCCGTTGAAATAAAAAGATTTCTTGATGAATATGTGATAGGCCAGGACGATGCAAAGAAAGTGCTGGCGGTGGCTGTTTATAATCACTATAAACGGCTGCAACAAAAAGTAAATGAATTTGCCACTGCCAACAATGATGTAGAAATTGAAAAAAGTAATATCATCATGGTAGGTGAAACAGGTACCGGAAAAACATTGCTGGCAAAAAGTATCGCCAGGATGCTGAATGTTCCTTTCACCATCGTGGATGCCACCGTATTTACGGAAGCAGGCTATGTAGGTGAAGATGTAGAAAGTATCCTTACCCGTTTATTACAGGTTTGTAATTACGATATTACGGCTGCTGAACGCGGCATTGTTTATATTGACGAAATAGATAAAATTGCCCGCAAAGGTGATAATCCTTCTATTACCCGGGATGTAAGTGGTGAAGGTGTGCAGCAGGGTATGCTGAAATTACTGGAAGGTACGGATGTTTTAGTGCCCCCTCAGGGTGGCCGTAAGCATCCTGAACAAAAGCTCATAAAGATTAATACCCAGAATATACTTTTCATTTGTGGAGGTGCTTTCGACGGCATTGACAAAATCATTGCCCGGAGGGTTCAAACCAATACGATTGGTTTCAACGTTGACAAAGAACTCCAGGAAAACATGAAAAAAAATCTGTTAAGGTATATCACACCGCAGGATCTGAAAGCGTTTGGCTTAATACCAGAGCTATTGGGCCGCCTGCCGGTCGTTACGCACCTGGATCCCCTGGATGCTGCTACGCTTAGGGCCATCCTTACAGATCCTAAGAATGCACTGATGAAGCAATACAAAAAATTATTTGATCTCGAAGGAATTCATCTTGAAGTAGAAGATGAGGTATTGGGCTTCATGGTAGAAAAAGCGGTGGAATATAAATTGGGCGCAAGAGGTCTGCGTAGTATTTGCGAAGGTATTTTAACCGATGCCATGTTTGAACTACCCTCATCAAAAGAAACAAGCTTTACACTGACCCTGGAATATGCTCAGCGTAAGTTTGATAAAAGCAAGCTGAGCTTATTGAAAGTAGCCTGATCATTAAAAATTAGCTGGCGGCTGAAAGTTGCCGGCAGGCGGTTACCTGATTGGCAGCCCCTATAATCTTTTTGAAGCGCTGGATTTTTCCGGCGCTTTTTATTTACCTAACTTCCGGCATCAAATAATTAACTCTAAAATTAGATATATGCAGGAATTAATTGATAAACTGAAAACCGAAGCCGGCCTGACTGATGAACAGGCTACCAAGGCCATTGAATCCATTAAAAATTATATTGTTGAAAAATTCCCCA
>JAOQAL010000214.1 GCA_025963615.1 Chitinophagaceae bacterium
GTCGCGATTCGATTTCTTTACCACAAGGTGATAAAGATAAATCCAGGCATTGTGTTCGGTGCGGAAAAAACAATTAATCCCTGGAACGCATAACCGAAACGCATCAGCCAAGTATTGAGGGAAAAGAATTTTCGCATCATAAGCTAAGATTTTAAAAAGAGGACAGAGGCCGGGGCCTCCGTCCACACAAAACCAACCAATGGATAAGTGTTTAATGGAAGGTTCAGGAATTTGCCATTTTACCATTGTATTTTTCGTGAGAAAAACATAACAATTGCCAAGGCTATAAATAGTCCGATGCTACCCATGAGTAACGCGTAATCCTGCAATTGGATAATGGTGAAAATATATCCGTACACAACAGCCAGTACCAAACTGATAAATAATGCCAGGCCGGACGAGTGCATTACACTTCCGGTAAACCAGGCTACCAAACTGACGGTGGCGACGGCCGCGATTAGATAAGCGGGGTTAAAACCTGTATACTCCGAAATAGATAACAGCAACGTATAAAACAAAACCAATGCAAGTCCTGCAAGGCCGTATTGTATAAGATGCAACGACCTTTTATATTTCATTTCAATGAGAAAAAAAGACGCAAAGGTTAAAACAATACAAAGCAGGGCATACTTTACAGAACGCTCTGTTTTGTTATAACTGTCAAGTGGGATCAGCAGGTCGGTGCCTATGACTGTGGAGGCTAAATCATAAGAAGTGTTTTTCCATACTTGTGGAACAGAACGATTCATGTATTTCCATCCGGCTGTAAAGCCACTGTCATTGATTTGCCTTGTATCAGGGAGTTTAACACCGGTGAAGCCCGGATCGCGCCAGCTGGACTGCATGGTTATTTTATTATCCCGGGCCGTGGCCGAAAATAATAATTGCCCGGAGCCATTCAAAGAAAATTTCATAGTGTACGAATGTTCCTTGCCGGCCTCCTCCATACTAAATGATACGGGCGTAGCAAAGGCATCCTCGAGGGGTGAGAGGCCGGCTTCCTGCGGATTAAAAACGAGCGGAGTTCCATTCCAGTTGATGGAAATATCCTCATTGATCCCTTTTAAATTATCCTTTACTTTAAAGAGCAAAACAGCTTCATTCCATAAAATATTCTCAGCGGGAATTTTGAGTTGTTGCCAGGGCAAGGGGCTGAATTTTCCATTCAAAGTAATGTCGCTGCGATACACCACAACATCATAAATACCGCGATGCCGCTTTTCAGGATACAATTTTGATTGTATCTCCGATTTGTCACTCATGAAGCAGGCTTTGCGTTTCAGCGTTACAACATTTCCTTTATCATCCTTATCCGTTTCCGTGTAAGGAATCATTAAAAAAGGTCCTGTTACCGTTTGCTTGCCAGCCCACTTGTTACTGATATCATCGATGGCATCCTGCTGGCGGCTTTGCCGTTCTTTTACAAGGCCCATGATGAAAAAAGCCGGTATCCATAGTGCCAGCGCCATGATGAAAATGAAAACTGATTTTAGGAATAATTTATCTCTAACGGGTACGACAGGTGACGGTAGTGTGAGTTCTGTATGTTCCATTTTTATTTTTGATTTATTTTTTGATCCGATGTTTTTTCCGCAATCCATTTCAACCAGAAAGCCGTGCAAGTGCCATAGACAAAGACCTGGTAAAGGTCATCGCTTAGGGAATGACCATTACGAAAAACAGCCGTGCAGACGGGTAGCATAAAGACGATGGCGAGCAACGTAATGAGAAAGCCCATGGCATTTACGGGGAGGTAGATCCAGCCAGTTGGTTTAAACCAAATTTGTTTCATGTTCGGTTGTTTTAGGGGTTACTGAAATAAAATATTTATATCGGGTGGTGATGGATGAATAAGATTTTTAAAAAAATGTTTTGGCACACGGAGACACAAAGGCGCAGAGGCACGGAGAAAAAATTATCGAGGTTTATCTTGTCTTCTGTTTTTTGCACGGAATCTAATTAATTAATCTTTTTGTTTAAACCAGAGAAGCATAAAGACACAGAAACAAGAACAAAACCCTATTCCATTTCCAAATCACCCTGTGCCTCCCTGTCACTGTGTCTTTGTGTTTCAAAATCTCTTTATACTATCATCCTTTTAATTCCTTCTTTCATTCATGGCATATTAAAATTCAGTACATCACCCAGTCGCCTTTTACCGAGCTCATTTACAATTTTCTCCAGCCAGGTAAAGAAATAATATCGCCATCACACCCATACCAAAGGCCGCCACGAGGATGGGAAACCATTTTTTTTGAATAATAATGTGAAAATGAAATTGCTCTTTGGCAAAATGAAACTCTATTTTCAGCACCTGGAATATCGTAAGCGTAATAGCCAACAAGGGGCCAATAAGAATAAGAAGGTTAATATTCCATCCCAACTGTTCTTTTATCCCCAGACGCTCCAGAAAAGGTTGAGAGGCATTGAAAGGCCCGTCAATCTTTAAATTGTACTTCAACACAGAAATAATAATCAGGTAAGCGGCGGGTAAGACCAGTAAAAAACCCGCGAAGGATAGCCAATTGGTTTTTGAATTCTGGAGTTGCATATAATTGATTTTTATGTTTACGCAATGGCAGGGAATGGTGATGGGCGGGAATCCACTTTTGTTTTGTTTCGAACTTTGGATAAAATGGTTTCCAATAAAGGAAGCATTTGATTCAACCCGTTGGTCTTAATCATAAAGTTCCAGAGCGGTTCGAACTTTTTCCACCCACCAGCATAGGCAAAATGTTTGATGATTTGTTTAAGATTATCATGTTGCAGGCTCGCCTTACAGATATTAGACCAGCTATAAAAAGATTTATACGCCCAGTCATACCCATCCTTCAATTCTTCCGGGGATAAGCTTTTCGTTTGGTAAACAACATGACGTGTATCATACAGATCCCAGTTGTTATGAATAATCCTATTATCAGTCTTCATCTGTTTATACAGCCTGGTTCCCGGATAAGGGGTCAGTATGTGATAGGTTGACGTAGTAAGTGCATTTTCTATTCCCCAGTTAACGGTCCGTTTGAAAACATCGTTGTAATCGTCATCCAGGCCAAATACAAAACTCCCATTTATCATGATACCGAGCGAATGCAGTCGGTTGATAGCCTCTTCATAATTTTTTCCAAGGTTTTGTTTTTTATTACTCTGTTCCAGGTTGGAGGTACTTAATGTTTCAAAACCAACAAATACACTTCTCAATCCAGCTTCTGCGGCCTTTTCAATAAGATCGCCCCGAAGGATCGCATCAATGGTTGAGGCACCCTGGAAAACCCGATTCATTCCTTTCATTCCTTCAAAAAGGGAAACGGCAAATTTTTGGTTCCCCAATAAATGGTCATCCAGAAAATATAAATGTCTGCCGGGCAAGCGGTCTATTTCCATTAATGCTGCATCCACCTGTTGGGTATAAAATGATTTTCCGCCTTCAAAGAAGGCATCTTTGTAGCAGAAATCACAGTGATGCGGGCAGCCCCGGGATACCACTATGGAGTTAGGAACCAGGTAAAGATTTCTTTTTATAAGATCCCGTCGGATAGGCGGGATATTTTCAATATTCCTTTTTGCGTTTACATAAATCTTTTTTGGGTTTTTTTTCCTGAAGTCATCTAAAAATTGCGGAAACGTATCTTCACCCGGCCCAATAAAAATACTGTCCGCATGCACCATGGCTTCCTCGGGCAATGAACTCACGTGTAAGCCACCAAGACAGGTATAAATTCCCCGGCTTCTATACTGATCAGCCAGGGCATAGGATCTTGTTGCATTGGTGATATATACCTGAATAATTACTAAATCCGGCTTATCATTCGTAACCAGTTGTTCGACGTGTTCATCCTGCAAGTCAATGTCATCATCAGTGGAACAATAGGCAGCCAACGTAGCCAGGCCAAGCGGTGGAAATAAAGAATATTTTATGGGCCCCCAGTAGGGACTTTTTGCTTCCATCAAAGAAGGTAATATCATTTTAATTTTCATCGCTGTGGTTTTTAGTTATCATTTCAATCGGCCTTTTTTTTTCCGGAGTCTGCTGATAAAGATTCCGGACTTTCGTAACGCCTTAAGCGCAATACCCCCGGGGCTGATGCGAACTCATTTTAGTTTTCATCGATGGAGGTTTTAGCTATCATTTCCATCTGTATTATTTTTTGCCGGCAAATCATGAGCGGCAACAATCCAATCACCCCAAAAGAACAGTCAATCAATCGCCACCACAAAGGAATACCGCGAAAATGGCCGGCTATCAACGCAAAGGGAACTATGAGCAGGCAGGCAATCATCCCAAATTCTATCACCCATTTATTTTTTACCGGATCTTTTAGCGGACCAATAAAAAGAATGGCTAAAACAAAATGAGCGAAGGCCAGCCAATCATAACCATACGCTATAAAAGGATAATTGTCATTGGTGCCAGCGACGCCGCTATAAACCTGATAGATCCAAATACCCCAAGGGGTATTGACAGGAAACAACCGGGTGAGAAAAGCTAATTCTGACTCAACAGGCATGGCGGTGAGTCCGCTTAACGATAAAGCAATTATAAAAAAAGTCAGCCACCGTTTAATGATCCTATTTTCTCTATTCATAAAAAGTACTTTGTATTTCAAAGTGTAAGGGCAAAAAAAAATCACTTCACTCCTTTTATCATATTTTCAAGTGCCGCGATATGCTCTCCAAAAGCTTTTTCTCCTGCTTTGGTAATGGCATAGGTTGTATTGGTTTTCCGCCCGATAAATCCCTTATGCACTTTGATATAGCCATTCTCTTCTAAATTTACCAGGTGTGTTGCCAGGTTACCATCTGTTACTTCCAGCATTTGTTTCAGGTCGTTAAAATTTATTTCCTCATTCACCACCAAAATGCTCATAACACCGAGGCGTATGCGGCTTTCAAATATTTTATTTAAACCATCAATCGGATTCTTCATGTCTCTAATCCCCTGCTATTTATTTGACGTTATAAAATAGTTACTGTTAATGGGACATATCCCAAGTCCCGTTGGGTTCCGATGACTATCGCTTAAGCGTCAAGATAAGAGATATTCCATCGGAATAAAAGTAAGCTGGTTAAAGATTTAAATAGTCATCAATCAGCTTTAAAGCAAACCAAAGATCCATATCACCACCATTCATTTTTAAACTCCCCGTTGAGCTTTCGATTATCTTATGAGCTTTTGGTCACTTTTTTTCTTTCTTTTTGTTTGGCCAAAAAGAAACAAAAAGGCCCCCCGAAAACGATAACAGCACGTTTTCGGGCTGGTTCCCTGAT
>JAOQAL010000235.1 GCA_025963615.1 Chitinophagaceae bacterium
CAGACCCAATAGCTGCAATAAAATGATCCTGGCCGACCTAAAGAAGAACGCTGATAACTGCAAAAATCAAATACCGCAAGAACCGGGTTGATTCACCTTTCCAGTAGATTGATATTTGTTTTAATAAAATATCTGTCATGAAAATTTTTAAAATTGTTCCATTATCAAAAGAGTATGCAAACCGAATCCGGGCAAACAAGAAAGATAATTATGGTCACGAAGTCGTTGAGCAATTGGCCCATGGGCTCGGTCCTTGCAGGATTTCATTAAAACCATTTGTACCGGGTGTTGATAAACGTTTATTGTTTACCCATAGTCCCTTTACCATTGCTAATGCCTATGATCAGCCAGGACCTGTTTTTATTCATGCTGAAGAAATAGACGAATATGCAGACATTTACCGGTTTCCACCTGAAATAAAAGCAGATAAAAAACATTTTCATTTGACACTGATCGGTTACGATAAAGTGCAGATGATGGTCTATACAAAGCTTGTCGGTGATGAAGATATTGACAACCTGATTGAAAGAATTTTTAATGAAAACTCCGCGGTGGCCTACCTGCATGCGCGCAGTGCGGAAGCCTGCTGTTATATCTGTAAAATTGAAAGATTATAAAAAAAGCTGCTTGCCGGGTCAGTAATACTGGTACCGGTAAACAGCTATTATAATGTAAGAATACAGGAAATAAATTATAAAAATCAGAAACGACGACGATCCCTGTTATTGCCACCTGGCCTGCTATTAAAACCACCACCGCCACCACCGCCACGGTTGCCGCCTCTGAATCCACCACCGCCGCCAGACGATCCGCGGTCTTCAGCTTCCTTCACTACCAGGGGTTTAGTACCAAGTGAAATGTCATTAAGACCTTCGATGGCTTCCTTTCCCTCGGCGCTATCAGGCATTTCTACAAATCCAAAGCCCCTGCTTTTGCCGGTTTCTTTATCCATGGCAACTTTAGCAGAATTAACTTTCCCGAATTTTTCAAATATTTCCATCAATTCGGCATCATCAAGATCATAAGGCAGACCGGCTACAAAAAGATTCATAATTGGGGTATTTTTTGTAAAAATACAAAACTTACCCCGTTATTTATCAGTGGAATTTAATGACGGGTATCTAATAAAGACAATATTTACAGGGGAAACCCGCCATAGCGGCCTGGGACCTCTAAAAATAATTTCTTAAAATTTTAAGGTGGGAAAATACAGCGCTGAAATCAGGGTTCGGTAGCACGGATTCCATTTAAAAATCAGCATCCGCGTCATTGGACAAATGATAATTTTCCCGGAAGAATGATCGCCCGGGAAAACCAACCATTTCTCCGGAAAAAAAGGCAATCATTTGGAAAGGGAATCGTTCTCCTCAGAAAGGATAGCCTTGTTACCAGAAAAATTAAAGAATTAATATTAATGACCCCAGGTCAGAACCAGGACAACTATTACTACTCCAAAAAATGTTGTGAGAATAAAGCTGCCTTGCGCTTTTTGGTCGTGGAGAAGAGAATTGATCTTTTTCATAAGTGGATTTTTAAAGGTTTTTAAATTGTGAACTTGTAAGTATTTACACGCAAGACAAATGCCAAATAATATATTACCCTGGTTTTTACTGAAGATAAATTTCCTTATTAGTCAAAACCAAGTAGGTTCACTTAGGTGTTTTACTTTTTTGTGTATAGGAAGCAGGAAAACTGACCGGTAGCTATTAAGATTACAGATCACCTTGGACACGATCTGTAACCCATCGAATGTAAAACGAGCCATGCTGCATCCTCAGGCATCCTATAATACCATGAAGCAAGTGTTTGGGCCGGAAACAGGGTCTTCATGGCTACGGCTTTATCGAAATAAACAGGGTAGAGCGTCAATAAAATGTATTATGAGATGTGCTATTGCAAACTGCCGGCGCATCAATACGCAAGAGCCGGGAAAATTATTTTGTAAGCCCTTTATCAATATTGCGGCCGAATAGATAACCGGCTACCCCGCCAGCCACAGCGCCAGCAGCAATCCATACAAGGTTGGCATCAGAAGAAAAATAACTTACAGCCAATCCTATTACAGTACCAACAACAGCAAATATCACAGCTGCCTTTCTTTTGGGAACAGAGGTATTGTTTTCCTGCCGGTGTTGAAACTGACGCAGATGTTCTTTGTGTTTTTTACGGTGGTGTGATTGTGCCATTTTTTATTTGAAATTACAAAATTGGTTCGTCTAAACGCATTCTCAATATTTATCTTCACCAAACCAGCCACCTACTGGCTACCAGGGGTCTGGGATAAACACCCTTAGCAAAGAAAAAAATTGCAAAAAGTTTGGCTGGCAAATGAATCTATGAATAAAGTTACGGGAGCTACGATATAAAATGTCTCTGTGCGGATTCTCCCTCACTTTCAGTAGATTTAACATAGAACCATTTGCATATGAAAAAAAGAACCTTCTTAAAATTATCTTCAGCACTCATGACAGGCACATTATTATCTCCAGTGGTTGATTTGTCACAAGATGAAAAACTCAGAAACTGGGCTGGTAACTATATCTATAGCACCGACAAGCTGGACAACGCAAAATCCGTTGAAGAAGTTCAACGCCTGTTAAAGAAGTACAATAAATTAAAAGTGCTTGGAACAAGACATTGCTTTAATGGCATTGCGGATTCGAAGGATCATTTCATTTCTCTCAGTCAATTCAATAAAGACATTTCATTAGATACAAAAGCAAATACCGTAACGGTGGCTTCAGGTGTTCGCTATGGGGAGTTGGCCACTCATTTATACAACAATGGCTTTGCATTGCATAATCTTGCTTCATTGCCGCATATTTCAGTTGCAGGCGCCTGCGCTACCGCTACACATGGTTCCGGCAGTAAGAACGGTAACCTGGCAACAGCCGTATCAGGAATGGAAATTGTGACAGCAGCCGGAAATATCATTCACCTATCGCGGGAAAAAGATGGCGAACAATTTTCAGGAGCGGTGGTAGGGCTTGGCGGGTTAGGAGTCGTAACAAAAGTCACACTCGACATTCAACCGGCATTTATGGTAAGACAAGATGTTTATGAAAATATGCCCCTTCAGCAGTTAGAAAAAAAATTTGATACCATCATGTCTGCTGGCTATAGTGTAAGTTTATTTACAGATTGGCAAAACAAAAACTTCAGTGAGGTTTGGATAAAGAGCCGTATGGATGAAGGATTGAAACCGGAATATAAAACAGAATTTTTTGGCGCAAAACCAGCTACAAAAAATCTGCATCCCATTGTAGAGCTATCGGCAGAAAATTGTACTGAGCAAATGGGCATTCCAGGCCCCTGGCACGAACGCTTGCCGCATTTCCGTATGGGTTTTACACCCAGTAGTGGCAAGGAGTTACAATCAGAATATTTTGTTCCCCGCGATAAATCCTATGCAGCCATCCTTGCTGTTCAACAATTACATGAGAAGATTACGCCCCATCTGATGATTACAGAAATCCGCACGATTGATGCTGATAACCTATGGATGAGTCCCTGCTATAAACAGCCGTCCACAACCATTCACTTTACCTGGAAACAAGACTGGCCTGCCGTAAGCAGGATATTACCGCTTATAGAAGCACAATTAGCTCCTTTTAATGCCCGGCCTCACTGGGGAAAACTATTTACCATGTCGCCCATCCATCTGAAATCCCTTTATAAAAAACTACCCGATTTTTTGCAATTGTTAAAGCAATATGACCCTAAAGGAAAATTCCGGAATGATTTTTTAAGTAGAAATATCTATAGCAGCTAAATTTGCAACTTTTTAACTAAGACTGCTAAAGATTAATTTCAAATACCGACGCGAAAAAGGTAAGGCTTATCAGGAAAAATAAGTAACTCTGTTGTATCTGAAAATAAAAGTCACTCATCTTCACCATAATTTCATTTTCTTAGTATAAAAG
>JAOQAL010000244.1 GCA_025963615.1 Chitinophagaceae bacterium
CTGCAGCACAAAAAAACGGTTCGCCAGTTTTATCCCAACCCGATAAAGCTTTCTGAAAAGGAGTTGAAGATACTAAAGCTGATAGCAGAAGATAAAACCACGGAAGACATTTCCAAAGAAGTTTTCCTCAGCCCACGCACCATTGAAACCATCCGGCAGAACATGAAACAGAAAGTGGGTGCTAAAACCATCGCGGGCCTGGTGATGTATGCCATGCGCAATAAACTACTTGAATAAACGGTTTCAAAATACACCTGAACATGACCCCGCTCCCCGGCACCGGAAATATTAATAGCCTTTTTTTTGATGGTCACTACAAAGAGTTATGGCGTTCTTTTGTTCCGGAAGAATTAACCAAACGTGAACTGGATTTTATGGTTCAATACTTTAACCTTCAACCGGGAAATAAAGTGTTGGATCTGATGTGCGGCTATGGCCGGCATGCCATAGGTCTTGCCAGGAAAGGCATGCAGGTTACTGCGGTGGATAATCTCCCTGATTATATTACTGAGATTGAAAAAATAGTAGCGGCGGAAAATTTGCCCTTGCAACATATTCAGTTTGATATCCTGGATTACAGGGCTGTTGAAAAATTTGATCTTGCCCTTTGCATGGGCAACAGCATCAATTTTTTTAATGAAGCGGATTCTTTAAAACTGATGCATTCGGTTGCTGACAGTTTGAACCCGGGTGGAAAATTTTTGATCAACAGTTGGTCGCTGGCGGAAATTGTAATTAAAAATTTTACGGAAAAATCCTGGTCTTATGACGGGGATTATAAAATCCTAACGGACAGCGAATTTCTTTTTAATCCTACCCGGATGGAGACGGAATTTATTATTATTGATAAAGAAGGGAGCACCGAAATCAAAAAAGCAATAGACTATATCTTCAGTCTCTCCGAAATGCAGAAGATGTTGCGGGCCGCAGGTTTTATACTTAAAGAAGTGTATAGCATTCCCGGTAAAAAGAAATTTGCTCTCGGTGAACCTCGGGCCTATCTTATTGCTGAAAAGCAAGTCATTTAAAAATTGACCAGTCCCTGCCGGATGGCATACATGGCCAGCCCTACCCGGCTTTTGGCGGATAGTTTTTCAAATAAATTATCCCGGAGGTTATCCACCGCTCTCGGATTCAGGCCCATCTCCAGCGCTATTTCCTTATAGGTCATTTCGGTACTGGTCAATTGCAGGAATTTTATTTCTGTTTCATTCATCACATTTTTTTCAATCAGGGATGAATTATCTGGTTGTTGGCGGAAGAGGTTCACTAATTTATCCGTGGCATAGATTGAATAATAATAACCCGAACGCATGACCGATTCAATCGCGAATTTCAATTCATCGGGGTGGATGTCTTTTTTCAGGAACCCTTTTACCCCCGCATGCAATAACCGGATCAGGGTCAATTCAGAATTGTACATGGTCAGCATCAGCACATGCACGGCAGGGTAATTATTTTTTAACCAGGTGGCTGTTTCAAAGCCATCCATTTCGGGCATGCTGAGATCCAGCAACACAATCTCCGGAATCGTTCCGGCTTCTACTTGTTCAATTAATTCCTTACCAGTACTGGCCTGTATCACCACCTCGCAATCGCCGAACCCGTCAATCAGGGTTGCCAGCGCATTCCGAAGCAATACATGATCATCTGCCAGGGCTATTTTTGTATATTTTTTCATTATTGTCCGGTTAAATTTGTTTGATGATGCTACAAGCCTTTTCTGGTAAACAATGATATTTTAAATCTTTTCCCTCCATCATTAATTTAATAAGGAACCAATAGTTTTATCAAGGTTCCGTTTCCGGGGCCGCTGTCGATGACCCAATAGCCATTGATCATTTCAGCTCGCTTGGTCATATTTATTAGACCGGCGCCTTTCTTCTTGCCATTTGATGAATGGACATACGGAATAATAAAGCCCTTACCATCGTCGCAGATACTCAAATTCAGCGCCGTTTCATCATAGGATAAATGGACGGCGATCTTTTTTGCCTCGGCATGTTTCAGGATATTGTTCAGCGCTTCCTGTACAATACGGAAAATAACCAGCTCCTTTTGCGCATCCATAAATACCGTATTGCCTGATACTTCAAAGATAATCTCATGCAGCCCAAGATTTCTCAGCTTGCCTGTTTCCTGTTCCAGCGAATTGATCAATCCATAACCAGCAATATATTCGGCATTCAGGCTTTGGGAAATATCGTTCAGGTCATTGATCGCCTTCGTGACCAGCGCAATGGACGAATCTACTTTTTCTCGCGAATGACCGGTATCCTCCAGGTTAAGGGTGTTCAGGTTCAGCTTCGCGAGGGTCAACGAAATACCGATATTATCATGAATTTCCCTTGAAATATGCTGAAAAGTCTGTTCCTGCACTTCCAACTGGGAACTTAAAATGGCCTTTTCATAGTCGGCTTTTACATGGTCCAGGTCTTTCTGGTAAGCGATTTGTTTTTTCCGGTAAAACAAGATCATCGTTATCACAAATACAGCCATTAACAGGATGATGGACGTGGTGACCAGCAAAAATATGACTATGTCGTCAGGGGTTTTCTGCATAGAAATGCTTTAATGATGGCCAGGAATAAAAAACTAAATAGAATATAATGAACAGCGAAAAGAGCGTTATAAATGTCTCTTTGATTTTTCATAAACTCATCAGTAACTAACATAAAAAAGGGTGTAATTATCACAGCATAGAAAAACAGGGCCGTTACAATCCAGAAAGACGGACTTTGCTTTAAATTATTTACTGCCTTGCCCCGAAATAATTCAAAGTAGTATGCAATACATAATATGGATAGAAAAAGTAATTCAAATGAAATAATATAATCAGATATTTTATAAATTATGGTTTCAACTATTTTAACAAAGAATAAAAGGTAGAGAAAAATAATAAAAGCGTCTGAAATTAGGATATAAAAACAAAACATAACTTTTTTTACAATAGAAGAGCTTATGGTTTCTTTAAAAAAATTATAAAAT